>JBJEAU010000054.1:12679-14006 GCA_051869355.1 Prevotella sp.
ATTATGAATTGGAAAAGTGAATTATAAATTAAAAAAATTATGAATTATGAATTCTTAATTATGAATTAATTCTTACCTTTGCGGGCGATTATGGAAAAATTATTGTATAACAAGCGCCAGAGACTTCGTTTCAAACGCTTCTCCAACAAAGGCTATTCGCTCTTTTCCTGTTTGGGAAAAGAGGTGATAGTAGGCGTGTTGAGCATCGCAACCTTAAGCCATGCCAAGGCTGAGGGCATCAGCACACACCCGGAGGCAGCCAGCGACAGTCTGAACCATACAGAGGTAAAGCTGGACGAAGTAGTGGTCACAGGATCACGGGCGCCGCTGACTGCATTGCAGTCGGCCAAAATGGTGAAGGTTATCACCCGCGACGAGATTAACCGTGCGGCGGCGACAACCATCAACGATGTTTTAAAATTAGCCGTGGGCGTGGACGTCCGTCAGCGCGGCGGCTTTGGTGTACAGACGGACATATCTATCAATGGCGGTACGTTTGACCAGATTACCCTCCTGCTCAACGGTGTCTGCATTTCCAATCCGCAGACCGGTCACAACGCCTCCGATTTCCCAGTCTCACTTTCTGATATCGAGCGCATCGAAGTGCTCGAAGGAGCTGCTGCGCGTGTGATGGGCACTTCGGCCTTCAACGGAGCCATCAACATCGTGACCCGACGGGATGCTATCTCCAGTGCCCAAGCAGGCATACAGGCAGGATCGTATGGCACGGTGGAAGGCGATGCATCGGGAACGCTGGTGACGGGGAATGTGAGCAACCACGTAGGCGGCAGTTATGCACGGTCTGACGGTGGCACCCTGCACAGCGACTTCCACAAGGGACGATTGTACTATAACGGCCTGTGGACGACCTCGCATGTAGACCTTTCGTGGCAGTTGGGGGCGAGCAGACAGGACTATGGTGCCAACACGTTTTACTCGGTCAAGTATGACGACCAGTGGGAAAAGACCAGCCACATCGTCGGGGCTGTATCTGCACGCATCCACGGGCTTCCCCAGCAGATTGAAATTACGCCCACCGCTTATTGGAACAGATTCTACGACCATTATCAGCTTATTAGAGGGCAAGAGGGTGCCAGTGCCGGCGAGAACTATCATATCACCGACATGTATGGCGGTTCACTCAATGCGCACGCCACTTGGGCACTTGGAAAGACTGCCATCGGAGCTGATCTCCGTCGGGAGCACATCCTGAGTACGGCCTACGGCAACGAACTGGACGAAAGCGAATGGAAAGACATACACGGAAGCGAAAGGAAGTACACTAAGGAGGGCAAACGACTGAACACCAGTTTCTACATGGAGCACA
>JBJEAU010000055.1:0-51060 GCA_051869355.1 Prevotella sp.
CATCCTCACACTTTAGCCTTGTATCAAGTTTCTGTCCGTTGGGTCAGATGTTTGCTGGTCAAACAACAAAGAGGCTGAGCCTTACCCCGGCCCAGCCTCTTATCTGTCAGCGACTGCTACTCCCGATACGATTGCGGGCATCCTGCCCGGCACCCGTGCCCTTGTATTTGCTTCGGGCAGTGTTGAAATTGTAGCGTACCGTGAAGACCAGACGGTTAAAATCCATCTTGTTGGTCTGGAACATGTTGTAGCTGCCGTAATCTATGTACACATCGTTGTTGCCCTTGCGGAACATATCCTGCCACGACAACCGCAGGGTGAGCGACTTGTCCTTGAGCAACGACTTCTGCACCGCAGTCTCCATCGCCCAGTAGTTGTTGATGAGCTCCACATTGCTGTAATTGGCCTTGCTATGAAACTCGGAGTTGGCCTCTATCTGCCAATCGTGGGCGAAACGGAAGGCATTGTTGGCATTGAACACCCACATGGGGCGGCCGAACGAGCGGCGGCCATTGTCGAAGTCGAGGGTGAGCCATTGCTTCACATAAGCCACTGTCCACGACGGCGTGTAGCAGCCCCATGTACGGGTGGCCACGGCAAAGAGATTGAGCTGGCGCTGCGGGCGGTCGATGTTCTTGTAGCTCACACGAATCATCCCCTCGTCGTTCATCTGCTCACTCCAGTTGCAGACCAAGTCGTTGAAGCGGCTGTAGTTGGCACCCACTGTCAACAGGCTGTACATGGCCGTGATGCCGACGGTGTGCTCGGTAGATGGCTTGAGCGTGGCATTGCCTTGCTGCACCACATAGCGGTTGTGGTACTGCATCGAGTTGTTCAGCTGCCAGAACGAGGGCCGCTGCGTGCGACTGGCATAGTTGAGCGACAAGCGCACCTTGCCGAAAGCGGTGGAGACGGCAGCCGAGGGAAAGAGATTGTTGTAACTGCGATGCAGATTGTTGGCCGCGTCGATGCAGTCGCGGTAGTCGAAACCAGCATGCTCATACCGCAATCCGGCGGTGATATGGGTATGGTCGCCAAGTGCCAACGCATACTGCACAAAGGCGGCATAGGTGTCGTCCTTCACCTCGGAGCGTGCATCGGGCAGTCCGGTTCCCGTGCTGCGGTTATCATTGTCGCGTCTGACGAAGGTCTCCTCGGTGCCCAGCGTGAGCATTCCCTTGGCAATGGGGTAAGAGAGCACCAGTTTGGTGGCCACCATCTGGTTTTTCGAGGTGCTTACCGACTCCACATCACGGTTGTCGGCCGTGGCAGTCTCCTTGGTCAACTGGTGTGTATTGTCGTTGTTGATATAGACATCGGTATTGAAGTCGATGTTGAGTTTTCCGGCGTTGCCGTTGTAGTAGGCGTTGACCAGAATGTTGTCCGGACGGTCGCTCCACTTGCTTCCGTCGCTCTTGACCGTCTCCGACAGCATGCCACGCTCGTGCTTGGTCATATCGAGCTGGTCTCGGGTGTCGGCATCGGTGGTGACGCTGTAGTCGACCTTGGCTCCCAGCGAGTGGTTGTCATTGATCTGCCAGTTGAATCCTGTGTTGAGATGCGTGCCGATGCCCCTCCACTTGTAGTCCAGCGTCCCCTCGTATCTGAAGAGTTCCTCGCCTGTGGTCGGGTCACTCGTCCACTGCCCCAAGTCGCTCCACTGGTGAGTGGTGTACCGCCACTCCTTGACCGACGCAAAGAAGTCCACCCCCTTATAGCGGTAATTGGCGTTGAGTTGCAGCTCGGGGTCGTTGGTGCCGGTACGGAGACTCTGCTCAGACTTGCCGAACAGTCCGAAACCGAAGCCGTCGCCCTGCCTCTTGACGGTCTTGATGCGCACCACCGCCGACACCGTGGCATCGTAGGCCGCACCGGGATTGGCGATGACCTCCACGCTGGCGATCTCGTCGCTCATGAGCCGTTTTAGTTCGTCCCTATCATACACCTTCCGGCCATTGATATAGTACACGGGCTGGCCCCGTCCGATGACCTCGAGGTCTTCTCCCTTCTTGATGATGCCGGGCACGCGGCGCAGCACATCGTTGGCAGTGCCGGCCTTTTCCAATACAGAGCCTGTGATGCGTGTCACCATCGCATTGCCCTTGAGACGGGTGTTGGGGAGCATGCCCTTGATGACCACCTCCTGCAACTGGTGGATGTTGAGGGTGTCGAGCAGCAACGAGTCGTTGCGTGTCTGCGTGGTCTGTGCCGAGGCGAGGGTGGCACTGGCTGCCATCGCCATCTGGATAATCAGTCTTTTCATCGTTTGTCTATTTGGTTTTTTCTTTGTTGACTGTTAGACTGCTATTCGTGGCAAAAACTACGTAAATGAGTATTAAATTATCGAGGTACCAATGTTAACAAAAGCTATACACACAAGATACGATGATGCCCTCACGCCATCCCTTTCCCACAAGGCAAGAGACGGAGTGAGGGCACTCCTTCAAAAAAAAACAGACATACGTCCCTGCCGATGCCGAATGGGAAGCAGGGCTAACGGCGGATGGCCGCCACATACCGCTCCATCAGGCCACCCACGGCACGGGTGCGGAAGACGACAGCCTCCAACAAGGCGATGCCCACGATGGTGGTGGCGATGCCGAGCAGCACATCGATGATGTAATGGTGGCCAGAATACACGGCTGTCCACCAAATACCCACACAGATCAAGGCAAACACAGCTATCACCGCCTTGCGCTGGCGCGTATAGTAGGCGTAGAAGGTCGCTATGAGCATGTAAGCGGCATGGAGCGAGGGCACAGCAGCAAAGACATTGGCGTTTTTGCCGTAGAGCGAATGGAAGATAGGCACTCCCGTGAGCGCATCAAACCTCCCCAGTCCGGCCACATTGCCCGGTGTATGGAGAATAGGCTCGAACCCGTAGTTCATGGCATACCAAGGCGGGGCTGCGGGATGGATATAATAGCCGCAGAAGCCCAACAGATTGACAAAGAGGAAGGCGATGGAAAGATGGAGATAGCCACGGTAATCGCCCCGGAAATAGAGATACAGCGCAAAGGCCAGCGGCACCGGCACCCAGCAGAGGTAGAAGAAGCCTGCCATGATATCGGCTACCGCACAGTGGTTCGCAGCGAAATACTCGCACGGTATCAACAGGCTGCCGGTGGCCGTGGCAATGCCAAAAAGCCCCTTCTCGGCTTCATAGAGCCCCCGCACGTCGATGGGATTGACCTCGTAGTTGGGCAACAGCCGCATCCAGTCGTACGAACAGGCAAAGACGAGCCACGGCAACAGTGCCAACGCCACCTTGCGGGTGGGCCTTAGTACGATGAGCACCACATAAAATATAATAAAGTATATACTGAACATACCAGACAGGGGATTATGACTGGGAGATGTCGCGCTTACCAAGCTCTCTATAACAGTGGGCCACACGCCAGCAGGCAGTAAGATTGGCCAGCACGGCTATCAACCACATGCCGCCCGCCATCCACCACAGGTTGGCCGTGCATCCGCTGATGATGGCCACCACAGCAGTGATGACCACACGCTCCGGACGCTGCAACAGTCCCACCTTGCACTCGATACCGAGACCTTCGGCACGCGCACGCACATAACTTACCATGACCGAACCCAATATTGCGGCATAGGTGACGATGCCCGTCCAGAACCATCCACAACTGAGAAACACCACCGAGATGCCGAAGAGCGACACCATCTCGCTGTATCGGTCGAGCGTGGAATCCCACAGGGCACCAAAAGTGGACGACATGTTACCCAAGCGTGCCAGACGGCCATCCATCATATCGAAAAGCCCGGCCAAAAGGATAGTCAGGCCTCCCCACCCTATCCAAGCCATGCCGCATGCACTGCTACCCTGCTGCAGGTCGATGCCTCCCTTGATAAAGAAGGCCGTGGCCAGCAGATTGCCCACAAAGCCCACAAAGGTGACGATGTTGGGCGTAAGACCAATCTTGATCATTGCCCGGATAATCGGGTTGATGATCACATAAATCACTTTCTGTAGAAAATCTCTATAATTCATATCCTTGTGCTAATCATTTCTCTTCTTTCCCGACTGGAACACATACACGCGCTGCATCTGATAGTTCCACAGCGTGGCAACGATGCAGGCCACCACCGTCTTCATGATGATGAAGTTTACCTGCGTCCACTCTGTCATAAGATAGGTGCCCGATGTGTTGAAAAAGATACTCCCTCCCCACACTACAAAGTAGCGGAAAGCCACTCCTCGCTTGGTCAGCCCGTCGGAACAGAACACCCACTTGTAGTTGATGCAGCAATTGACGATACCGCCGCTCACTGCACCGATGAAAGTGGCATAGGCATACCAGACATGGAAGACCTCGGCCAACAGGATGGTAACACCGAAATCGACAATGGAGGCAAAACAGGCCGATGTCTCTGCCTTGCCAAAAGTGAGAAGCGCGCGTTTCAGATTGCCCATCGTACCAGTACTATCACTATGGCTGCATAGATACCCGCCAGAATGTCGTCTGCCATCACCCAAAACGCTCCTTTCTTGCGATCCAGACGGCGTACACCGAGCGGCTTCACGATGTCGAAGAAGCGAAAAAGGACAAATGCGGCCAGCGCATACCACAAATGGCCGCATGGACATGGCATCAAGGCAATCCAGACGCCCACCATCTCGTCGACAACGACACGACTGGGATCCTCGCCCCAATAAGGAACAAGGCGGGAAGTGGCCCACGTGCCCAGCAACGTGAAAACCATGACGAGAGAGAATGTGACGATCAAAAGGGTGACAGCATCGAGCGACACAGACAACGCCAACCAGACAATCGTGGCCAGCAATGCTCCCATCGTACCCGGCCCCCAAGGCCAGAATCCGCTACCGAAACCGGAGCCAATCATCGTTGCCCAAAACGGCAGATGCTTTTTCATCGTTGCAAAAGTAATGAATTTTTATTTAAAAAGTAGAATATACGACTGAAAAAAACATAAAATCGCCGAAAAGTTTTCGCTTCTCGCAACATATTAGTAACTTTGCAGCGCTTTTTCAGTACTGATGAGCCATAATGGATGACGAATAGAGAAAAAATGACAACATCGATAAGAACAATATTCACGCTGCTCTTATTCCTTATTTGCACCACCTGTATCTACGGACAGAATGTAATAACGGGCGAGATATTAGATGCGGACGACGGTTATGCCATCCCCTACGCCAGCGCTTCGTACAAGGGACACCACGTGGCCGTGTCGAGCGATGCAATGGGAAAGTTTACCATCGAGCGACACAACGGATGGAGCCTCACCATAAGCTCTGTGGGCTACGTGCCGCAGACCATCCGCATAGACGAGAAGACCACACACCTGACCATCAAACTCAAGACAGAGTCGAAACGTCTGGACGAAGTGACCATCAGCGCCCGCAAAGGCAAGTACAGTCGCAAAGACAATCCCGCTGTGGAACTGATGCGCCGCGTGATTGCCGCCAAAAAGCGCACACATCTTGAGAACCACGAGTATTATCAGTTCAACAAATATCAGAAGATTACCTTCGGACTGAACGACATCACCTCTGCCGACATGGAGCAGGGCATCTTCAAGCGCTCTCCGTGGTTAGTGGATTTCGTGGAGACATGTCCGTACAACAAGAAGCGTATCCTGCCCATCTCTGTAGACGAGACGGTGACACAACATGTGTACCGCAAGGATCCGAAAACGGAAAAGACCATCATCAAAGGACAGCGCAGCGACGGTATCAACAACGTACTTCAGACCGGAGATATCCTCAACACCATGCTTAAGGAGGTCTTCACCGATGTCGACATCTACGACGACCACATACGTCTGCTCCAATACCAGTTTACATCGCCCATAGGCGAGACTGCCATTTCTTTCTACCGTTTCTACATAGAAGATACGGTATATGTAGACCGCGACCTGTGCTACCATCTGCAGTTTATCCCCAACAACCAGCAAGACTTTGGATTCAGAGGCGAGCTGTTTGTACTGGCCGACTCTACGCTGCACGTGAAGAAGTGTAACCTTACCATCCCCAAGCGCAGTGATGTGAACTTCATCGACGACCTGAAGATACAGCAAGAGTACACCAAGTTGCCCAATGGAGAATGGGTACTGACCACCGACGACATGGTGGCCGAGATGCGTATCATCAGCAAGTCGGCGAAGACGGTCTGTATCCGTACCACAAGACTGAATGACTACGCATTTGACGACTTGCCGAATAAACTCTTTAAGGGTAAAGCCAAGCAACGCCACGAAGCCGATGCCATGATTCGCGATGAGGCCTTCTGGGACCAGTACCGCGCCGTGGAGCTCACCAAGGGCGAATCGTCTATGGATGCTTTCATCCACCGGATGGAGCAATCGAAGAACTATAAGTGGATCCTGTTTGGCATCAAGGCATTCTTGGAGAACTACGTAGAGACCGGCAACATGGAAAAGAGCAAGTTTGACTTCGGCCCCATCAACACTATCGCGTCCAGCAACTTCGTCGACGGCATGCGTTACCGTATCAGTGGACGTACAACGGCCAATTTGAACAAGCATCTGTTCTGGACAGGCTACTATGCGTATGGTAGTAAGACCCAAAACCACTATTATGGTTCGGAAATCACCTACGCGCTCAACAAAAAGCGTAACGTGCCGTTCGAGTTTCCGCAGCGCAACATCACCTTTGAGAGCGCAAGGGACGTGATGTCGCCGTCGGATAAATTCCTGATCCATAACAAGGATAATGTCTTCATGGCTTTCCGTGTGCAGAAAGTGGAACAGATGTACTTCTATAACCGTCAACGGCTGGCCTTCAACTATGAGACAGACTGGGGATTCCGCTTCAATACAGAGATTAAGGCCGAGAGTAACGAGCCAACGGGCGACCTGTACTTCCAGAAAATGGACGATGGCAGTTTGGTGGAGAAGATCCGCACCACAGAGGTGACCGTCGGGTTGAAGTTCTGCCCCGGACAGACTTACATAAACACCAAACAGCAACGCTGGCCTGTCAATCTCGACTCCCCCGAGTTCTCCCTCAGCCATACGATGGGACTCCAGCATTTCCTTGGTGGCCAATACAAGATGAATCTGACCACCGCAGGCATCTACAAGCGCTTCTGGCTGGGCAGCTGGGGCTATCTGGACAACCATCTCAACGCCGGCGCACAATGGAGCAAAGTACCATTCCCGCTACTCATCATGCCTCCGGTAAACGTTTCTTACTTCGAGCACGAGAACACGTTCTCGATGATGCGTAATATGGAGTTCCTCAACGACCGCTATGTATTCTGGGCCGTATGCTGGGACCTGAGTGGCAAACTACTCAACCGCATCCCCCTCATCAAGCACCTCAAGTGGAGAGAGTACATCGCCTTCAAGGGCATGTGGGGCACCCTCACCGACAAGAACAATCCCACCCTGGAGCGCAACCAGGCAGACCCCCTGCTCTTCGCCCTCCCCGCAGAGACCCACCTCATGGACCGCCACACCCCCTACATGGAGATCGTGGCCGGCGTGCACAACATCTTCAAGTTTTTCGGCGTAGACTACGTACATCGGCTCAACTACCTCTCGCTGCCCCATACCAAGCGCCACGGCGTGAGGTTCAGCGTCATGATGTCGTTCTGACACCCCGGCACGCAACACCATCCGCACCCTACCCTATATGCCCATCCTCATCGCCGACCGGCAAGGCATCACACAGGCCGGAATCAGGTACCTCTGCCAGCAGCTCGGACTCGACCACCGCGCCACCGCAGACAAGACCGAGCTCATCGAGGCGCTCCGCGCACACCCCGATGCCGCCGTGGTGCTCGACTACACCCTCTTCGACATCGGCGACGCCGCCGAGCTCCAGATCCTCAGCCAGCGGTTTCCCCGCTCGCAGTGGCTGCTCTTCAGCGAAGACCTGAGCCTCGACTTCATCCGCACCGTGGCCGCCTGCAACGCCCAGATGGGCGTGGTGCTCAAAGAGTCGCCCCTCAGCGAGATACGCCAGGCCCTGCACCAGGCAGCCCGCCACCAGCGCTACATCTGCCAGCGCGTGAGCGAGATGCTCCTCGCCCCAGCCCCCACCAAGGAAGAGACCACCCCCCTCACCCCCACCGAGACACAGATACTCAGAGACATAGCCCTCGGCCTCACCACCCGCGAGATAGCCCAGAAGCGCTTCTCCAGCTTCCACACCGTCAACACCCACCGCAAGAACATCTTCCGCAAGCTCGGCGTCAACACCCTGCACGAGGCCACCAAGTACGCCCTCAGGGCAGGACTCGTGGACAGCGCAGAGTACTATATATAGAAGCAGAGAGGGGACACCCGAGGGTGGCCGCTACAAGCTGTACAACACAAATAGCATGTAGGAGAGCTAATTAACCTGCTAAATATTTGAGAGAAGAGGAGAATCCTACTTTCTGTTTATCCAACCACTATCGTAATCTACAGAGTTTAATACTATTCGATGCTTATTAATGTTATACTTAGGATGAACAAAACTTCTTTCCGATACTTTTCCTTTACAATCAATCCCTGCAACTTCCAGAAGCGTGTGTGATATGTCATCCGTACAAATAGGATAGTGCTGAGCTGCTTTAAAAGAAGCTACCAATTCAGCATTATCATGCAAAAAAGAAGACGACATCCAAACCATTAAAGGCACCCTAATCTGATAATTTAGATTAGGCGCATGTGCAGCATTTCCATGTCCCATATAATCTCGTTGTTCATACACTTCTTCCCCATGATCAGAAAAATAAAACAAACAACAATTATCGTCTTCGAACTTATCAAGTAGCTTATTTATCACATAGTCATTATACAATGTAGCATTGTCATAATGTGCCATTATTTCCCGTTGCGACAAGGTATACCGTGTGTCATAGTCAGACGCTCTGAACTTACGATACTTCGCAGGGTATCTATCTTTATAAGTATAATGTTGGCCCCATAAGTGAACAACATAGAGAGATTGTTTTTCAGGTCTTATGGCATCAATCATCTCTCCATCGAATGGATATCTTGTCTTATTTCTATCATCAAACATCATACTCGACAACTTAGCGTCTGACAAGAAAGAGATTCCTGAACCTACAAAATATTGATTGTCAAACATGTACGACTTATATCCTGCAGATTTGAAACAAGCCGGGAACAATGCCGTTGTAGAAAAATTCACCCCCATTGAATCTAAAGAAAAGATGGAATGCATAGCTCCATGTGTACCATCATAAAGTGATACGACATTATCAAAAACTATCATTTCACCATTTACCAAACGCTTTTTCAATAATGGACAGGTTTCTTTGCCATATCCATATAATGAAGAATGGTAAACACTATACGATTCACCGATAACAACTACAATTGTCGGTTTCTGCTTTTTTGTCTGCTTGGCTTGTAAATCCTCACAAACGTTTGCCAATTGGTCAATCTGTTGTAGGGTTCCATGCATCAGATATAATGCATATCCACCACGGGTTATAGTTGTATATTGTGGAATGGACATTCCGTTTCTATACTTAATGAATCCATAAAGACATAATGAGGCTACACACATACCTACAACGGAAACGGTAAAACCTAAGTATCCTGTTCTTGGTTTGCAGAACTTCACTATACACCCATACAATAAAATTTCAAATGCTATTAAACACAATAAATATATTATTATCATTGGAAACGAAAGATATGTCTCCATAAAGTTTGCCGTTTCCACAGGATTTGTCTCACCTAAGATATCTATAACATCCTGATTGAGCACCCTTTGAAAATTAATCAGTAAAAAATACTCTACCAGTATGAGTAATCCATGAAACACAGCTAATATACAGCTATAAATCTTCCGTATGATTCTTGCTTTGCACAAGGTATAGACCACACTCTCTACATAAGCTGTCAAAGCAGACAAGCCAATGATACAAACAATCGCAAATAATGAATTGTCATAATGTACATACACAAAATTAGAAAGCAAGTTCAAGACAAACATGAACACGAAAAAACAGGTAGACGAAGGCCTACTACAGCTACGCAACAAGCTGCAACAATAATTTTTAATCATTGCATTAACGAATTAATGCGAATACAGTATATCCGAAAAAACCGCCAAGTACCTATACGCAAAACGTGGACGAAAACTTCATCATCCACGTTCAGAGGTACTTGGCGGAACCCGATATAAGAGATGACACATTTACGCCCACGCTATCGCGGACGTTCACATGCTTATCTACCCTTATATGCGCTCTTCTAACCGCCAAGTTTTCTGAACGTAATCGAATAAACAGCAAACGCTTAGTTTATATACCCACAAAAATCACGACGCATCCCGACACGAATGTACAAGACTTGTCGCCACAAAGGTACAAAAAAGATTTCACAGCCTCACATTTGTTTGACAGAATTTTCAATATTCTTGCTATCTGCTTCTTTTTTCAATCCACTCCCCCTTCTCCCCGCCCTGTATTTTTGTCACAAACGCCATGATGGCACTTGCCAAACCTAAATGCCACCTTTACGAGCGTAATCATGGCATTTACGGGTGCTAAAGGTGGCATTTAGGTTTGGGCTACGATACCGTATGACCTTTTAGTTTCCACTCCATACAGTCCCCCCAACCCATCAAAAAGCGCCTCGGTCTTTTTTTGCACCGCGGCGCTTTTTGTCTGGTGGTCAGATATCGAGGAAGTGGCGCTCGAGCTGCTCTGCCGGTATGTCGCCGATGGGGTGCTCGTGCAGGGTGTGGTTGACACAGGCGATGCGGCGTGCGCGGTGGAGCACAGAGGCGATGTCGTGGCTCACGAGGATGATGGCGCACTGGCGGTTGAGGGTGTCGAGCATGTCGTACATCTGGTGCTCGAAGCGCTTGTCGATGTAGGTGTTGGGCTCGTCGAGTATGAGCAGCTGGGGCTGGGAGACGATGGCGCGGGCGAGCAGCACGCGCTGCAGCTGCCCGCCGGAGAGGGTGCCGATGGGGCGGCCGGCGAGGTGGGCTATCTGCATGCGCTGGAGTGTGTCGTCTACCCGGCGCTGCTGCCCGGCGGTGTGGGGGTGGAGCAGCTGGCGGCGGGTGGCGAGCCCTGAGCGCACCACCTGGCGCACGCTGATGGGGAAATGGTGGTCTATGTGGCTGTACTGGGGCAGATAGCCCATGGCGAGGCTGGTGGTCTCTTGGCCGTCGCGGTAATAGGCGATGGTGCCGGCCGAGGGCTTGAGCAGGCCGAGGATGACGCGCACGAGGGTGGTCTTGCCGCCGCCGTTGGGGCCTATGATGCCGAGATAGTCGTGGGGGGCCACCTGCAGCGACACGTGGTGCAGCACGGTCTGCCGCCCGTAGCCCGCGCTGATGCCGCTGAGCCTCAAGAGGGGCGGCGTGGTGTTTACTTGCGTTGTGTCCATATCGGTCTTTTCTCCCGCTTATTCGAGCCGTTTGGCGATGAGCAGCATCTCTTCCTCCCACTTGTAGGAGAGGGGGTCGATGGGCACCACCCTGGCCCCGGTCTCGCGGGCCACGGTCTTGGTGTTGCGGTTGTCGAACTGGCGCTGCAGCAGCAGGCATCTTACGCCCCGCTGGCGGGCTGCGGCGATGGTCTGGCTGAGCTCGGCTGCCGAGGGCTCGCGTCCCTCTTCCTCGATGGGCAGCTGGGTGAGGCCGTAGTCGCGGGCATAGTAGGTGAGCGAGGGGTGATAGATGAGAAAGGTGGTGCTCTTGTCGCGGGTGAGCTGCTCGCGGATGCGGGTGTCGAGGATGCGGATGCGGCTCACCAGATTCTCGAGATTGGACTTGAAGTAGAGGCTGTCCTTGGTGTCGATGGTGGCCAGCGCGCGGTAGATGTTGCGGGCGATGGTGATGGCGTTGGCGGTGCTCATCCACGTGTGGGGGTCGTAGTGGCCGGCGGCGGTGCGGCAGGGCTCTATGCCCTCGGAGGTGTCTACGACGATGGTGTGGGGGGCTGCCTGCTCGATGCGCTTCATCCAGGCGCGCTCAAATCCTATCTTGCCCACCTGTATGTAGAGGTCGCAGCGGGTGAGGCCGGCTATCTGCTGGGCAGAGGGCTCATAGATCTCGGGATTGGCCCGGGTGGGCACCATGGTGGTGACCTCGAAGCGGTCGCCGGCTATCTGGGTGGCGAAATAGCGCAGCGGCTCGATGCTCACCATGATCCGCCGCCTGTTGGTGTCGTCGGAAGTGGTGCAGGCGGTGAGCAGGAGGAGGAGGAGGAATAATTTATAATTCATAATTTATAATTCATAATTCATAATTCATAATTTTTAATTTATAATTGGCTTTCTCCGAATTTCGTTTCATAATTCATAATTCATAATTTATAATTGGCTTTCGCCGAACTTCGTTTCATAATTCAAAATCCAATAGCAGGTTTTTTGGGGAAGATGCGGACGCACGAACGTGCGTCCCTACACCTTTTTACAATTATGAATTCACAATTATGAATTATGAATTACATAATTCCCCGTTTTACTGTTTTACCGTTTTACCTTTAAATTGCCGTTGTCAATTATGAATTATGAATTATGAATTACATAAGTATCATTCCGGCTCCATAGACGAGGGCGAGGTATCTGAGGAGCTTGCCGGCGGTGATGCTGGCCAGCGAGATGGGGATGTTGGCGCGCATGAGGCCCAGCACGATGGTGATGGCGCTGCCCAGCAGGGGGAGGAAGGCGAAGAAGCCCATCCATGCGCCGTGGCCGGCCATGAACCGTTGTGCCCTGTCGAGATCCCGCTGCCTGACGTGCAGGTAGCGCTCTATCCACTCGAGCTTGCCCATGCGGCCTACGGCATAGTTGAAGACGGAGCCGGCCACATTGCCCACGGTGCCGTAAGCCACCAGCGGCCACGGCTCCAAGCCGGCGGCCAGCAGGGCCAGCATCACCGCCTCGCTGGAGAAGGGGAAGAAGCTGCCTGCCAGAAAGGCGGCCACCAGCATGCCCCAATAGCCGTAGTCTATGAGCAGTGAGGTCAGCATGGCATGAGGTGGAGACAGGCCATCGACACCAGCAGCGCGACGATGGCGATAAAGGCGATGTTGGCCATGCGCCCCTCGGAGAGGGCGGCATAGTGGCCGATGAGGGGTGCCGTGGTGACGATGAGGGCGGGCAGCAGCTGGTCGGCGAACTGCGGCTGCAGCACGATGTACACCACCAGGGCTGCCTCGAGCACCATGAGATACTCGTAGATCATGCGGGTGCGTATCTTGTCGCGGTAGCTGGTGCGCAGGAAGTGGACGATGCCCACCATGCCCAGTATGGCGACCAGCGACAGGGTGAGGAGCTGGGGGAGTGTGAGGCTGCCTATCTGGCACAGGGGGGAGAACCGGGCGAGGGCGGCAAAATGGTCTGCAACGGCCTGCAACCCATAGCGGTAGATGTAATAGGTGCCGCCTATCCAGTAGGGGGTGAGGATGCCGAGGAGGGAGGCGGCAAAGGTCTTGCCGCTCATGGCCAGCACCTTGGTGGTGAGCAGCACCCACAGCACGGGCACCAGCCACAGCGCCTGCACAAACGGCAGGGAAGCGATGCCGATGAAGCAGAAGGCATAATATACGGTACCCATAGCCTGCTTATCTTGGTAAGCATGAAAGAGAATAGTATGGAAAGCGGCAAAACACACGGCTATGAGGCCGGCCTCGGCCGAGGGAAACAGGTAGCAGGCCGCCATCCATAGCATCAGATAGGCACACGATACCATACGACTGTAGATACGGATAAGGCCATGCTGGTTATTGGCCAACACCATGAGGTAAGTGGAGAAAGCCAAAGCAGCAAACTGGAGCCACAACTGTTGCTGCCACAGCCCGCACAACAGGCAGATGCCAGCGGTGTACGTAGCCGTCACCGGCAGCGCATACCTACTTACCGCTATCCTGTTTTGTATTCTTTTCATACTGTCATCGCCTTCCCATTCGTTTTTGGCTTCGCCGAGCATCGACAGGTAGCCCTATCATCGCAGGACAAAGCCAAGGATATGGGATTAAATGATTATCTATCGCTCGTTTCTTAGAGATCCTGACCAATGTCTCTGCGGAAATATCTATCCGTGAAGACTATCTTCTGAGCTTCTTCAAAACTCTTTTTCAGCGCCTCTTCCTTGTCTTTTCCGTATGAAGAGACGGCGACGACGCGGCCTCCGGCGGTGACCACCTGCCCGTCCTTGAGGGCTGTGCCGCTGTGGAAGACGATGCTGCCCTCTACCTGGTCCAGCCCGCTGATGGGATAGCCCTTGACATAGTCCTGCGGATAGCCTCCGCTCACCAGCATGACGCAGACGGCGGCGCGCTCGTCGAACGTTACCCGGCGCTGGTCGAGGTCGCCGTGGGCCACTCCCTCGAAGAGGTCCACGATGTCGCTCTTGAGGCGCAGCATCACGCTCTCGGTCTCGGGGTCTCCCATGCGGCAGTTGTACTCGATGACCATCGGCTCTCCCTCTACATTGATGAGTCCGAAGAAGATGAAGCCCTTGTAGTCGATGCCCTCGGCTGCCAGTCCGTCGACAGTGGGACGGATGATGCGCTCCTCTACCTTGGCCATCCACTCGGGGGTGGCAAAGGGTACGGGGGTGACGCTGCCCATGCCTCCGGTGTTGAGCCCCGTATCGTGCTCGCCGATGCGCTTATAGTCCTTGGCCTCGGGCAGTATCTGGTAGTGGCGGCCGTCGGTGAGCACGAAGACGGAGCACTCGATGCCGCTCAGGTACTCCTCGATGACCACCTTGGCCGAGGCGTTGCCAAACATGCCCGAGAGCATCTCCTTGAGCTCGTGCTTGGCCTCTTCGAGCGTAGGCACGATGAGCACGCCCTTGCCGGCAGCCAGTCCGTCGGCCTTGAGCACGTAGGGGGGCTGCAGGGTCTCGAGGAAGCGCATGCCCTCGTCGAGGGTGGTGCCGTCGAAGGTCTCGTAGCGGGCTGTGGGGATGTGGTGGCGCTTCATGAAGGCCTTGGCAAAGTCTTTGCTGCCCTCGAGCACGGCACCCTGCCGTGAGGGCCCTATCACGGGCACATGGGCGGTGCGGCTGTCGGCGCGCAGCTCGTCGTAGATGCCGCGCACCAGAGGGTCTTCGGGACCCACCACCACCATGTCGATGGCGTGGTCGGCCACAAAGGTCTTGATACGCTCAAAGTCGGTTACACCTATCGCCACATTCTCGCCCACGTTGCCGGTACCGGCGTTGCCGGGGGCGATATACAGTCTGTCGCATTTCTCGCTTTGGGCGATTTTCCATGCCAGGGCATGCTCGCGTCCGCCACTTCCTAATAATAGAATCTTCATAGCTGGTAATTATTTAAGATAGTCTTCAAAATACTGTGTGATGCGCTCGTGCAGGTGCACGCTCTGGTGGCCTCGCATGTTGTGGGGCTCGCCGGGATAGACGAAGAAGTCGGGCTGCGTGCCGGCCTTGATGCACTCGGCGAGGAAGCTCAGGCTGTGCTGGGGCACGCAGGTGGGGTCGTTGTAGCCTATGATGACCTGCAGCTTGCCCTTCAGGTCTTTGGCCTTGTGGAGCAGCGAGGTCTTCTGGTAGCCCTCGGGGTTGGCCTGTGGGGTGTCCATATAGCGCTCTCCGTACATCACCTCGTAGTACTTCCAGTCTATGACGGGGCCTCCGGCCACTCCCACCTTGAATGTCTCGGGATAGTGGGTCATCAGCGAGATGGTCAAGAATCCGCCGTAGCTCCATCCGTGCACGCCCATGCGGTCGGCATCTACGTAGGGCAGCGACTGGAGATACTTCACGCCCTGCATCTGGTCCTGCATCTCGATCTGGCCGAGCTGCCTGAAGGTGGCCTGCTCGAAGTCGAGGCCCCGGCGCTCGCTGCCGCGGTTGTCGAGGATGAAGAGGATGTAGCCCTGCTGCGCCATGTAGGTCTCCCATGGGCGCGAGGCGTAGTGCCAGCGGGCATCCACATTGTGTGCATGGGGGCCGCCATAGACGTAGACCACGGTGGGATACTTCTTGCCGGCATCAAAATCGGCCGGCTTCACCATGCGGTAGTAGAGGTCGGTCTGGCCGTCGGCAGCCTTGAGGGTGCCGCACTCGAAGGTGGGCACCTTGTAGCCCTGCCAAGGGTCGGCGGCGGCAAACAGCCGGGTGGCCTGTCCCTTGCCGGTCTCCACCCAATCGATGTTGCGGGGCACGTCGGGAGCCGAATAGCGGTCTACCGCATACTGCCCGCTCGCCGAGAGCAGCGCCTCGTGCCAGCCTGTCAGCGCCCCCAGCGGGGTGCGGCGGCCGGTCTTCACGTCTACACGTACCAGATTGCGCTGGATGGGACTTGCCTCGTTGGAGAGGATGATGATGCTCCGGTGCTTGGTGTCGAAGCCCACCAGCTCCTCCACCACCCATGCGCCCTGCGTGAGCTGCCTGAGCTGGCGGCCTTGGGTATCAAGGAGATAGAGATGGTTGTAGCCGTCTTTCTGGCTCTGCATGACAAAGCGGCTGCTGTCCCACGGCAGGAAGCGGATGGGGTGCAGCGGCTCCACATACTTGTCGCTGGTCTCGTGGTAGAGGTTGCCCAGCTTGGCACCCGTCTGTGCCTGGTAGCTGGTGAGGTAGCAGTCGTTTTGGTCGCGGTTGAGCTCAAACATGTAGATGGTCTTGCTGTCGGGGCTCCAAGCGATATTGGTGAAATAGCGGTCTGTGGGGTCGCCGGCCTCAAGGTAGACGGTCTGCCGGGTGGTGAGGTCGTAGACTCCCACCGTCACCTGGTGCGAGGTCTCTCCCGCCATCGGATACTTGTCGGGCTCACAGGTGGCCATGCGCTGGAAGATATCCACCTGGGGATAATCCTTGACCATGCGCTGGTCCATGCGGTAAAAGGCGAGCCGCTGGCCGTCGGGACTCCAGAAGAGGCCGCCGGAGATGCCGAACTCGTCGCGGTGCACGCTCTGTCCGTAGACAATCTCCCGGGAACCATCGGTGGTGAGCTGGCGCACCTGTCCCTCAGCATCCTTGACATAGAGCTGATGGTCCTTGACATAGGCCGTGGCCTTGGAGACAGCATTCCACTCGGATGCCTGGCTCTTCTCCAGCGTCGTCTTCCACACCACCTGACGGGTGTCGAAGTTGACGAGCATCGTCTGCATGCCGCTGCGCACCGAGGCGATGGGCTCCGTGGCATAGGGGAACGACACGTTGTAGAGGTGGCGCACATCGGTGCCCGTCCACTGGTTGATGTCCTTGAGGGTGAAGAGCACACGCTCCTTGCCCGTCTTGCCGTCCACGATGCGGCAGTCTTCCATCTCCTGCCTTACCAACTGGTCTCCCCACCACGTGTAGTACTGGTTTTTGGGCACCATGTTGCGATAGTTGGTGCCGCCATAGTTCAAGTCTTCCAGTGTAAACTCTTTCTGTGCCATAACCGGGGCAACTGCTGCGAGCAGCACGCTGAAGGCCAGCGCCCTACTCATCCTCAAAATGCTTGCCATAAGATTTTTTCCCTCCTTTTCTCGTATTCTTTTCAAATCGTTTGTCTTGCTTGCGGTCAAACCGCTTGCCACCTTTATTATAGGGTTTGCCGCCACGGTCGAAGTCTCTGCGCTCTCGCGGGTCCTTGTCCTTGCGCTCCCTGCGGTTGCCGAAGTTCACGGTGCGCTCCAGCGAGTGGAACGTGAAGGAGCGGATGTCGCTTTCCTCGTTCTCTTCCTGCTCGTCGAGGCGTTTCTTGAACTCGCGCTCCTTCTTGAAGCGGTGCTTCTCGGCCATGGCGGCTTTCTCGGCCTCGGTCTTCACCACGCCGCCTTCGGAGCGGAAGTCCTTCATCCTGCCCTCAAACATGGCATATTTGCGGAACTCGCACTCCAGACTGCCGTTGTACACGGGTATCTTGATTGAAGGCTTCAGACCAATCTGCTCAAAACACTCCTCGCGGTAGGAGAGTATCCAAGCCTCGTTGCCGGAGAAATGGTGCTTGAGCCGCTCGCCTATCATCTTGTAGGTGGCCAGCAGATTGGGCGTGGAGATGCGCTCGCCGTAGGGCGGATTGGTGACGATGATGCTCTTGTCGGCAGGTTTCTCGAAGTCCTTGAAGTCGCGCTGCTCCACGGTGATGTCCTTGGTCAGTCCGGCCGCCCTCACATTGAGCCGTGCCGTGTTCACCGCCTTCATGTCCACATCGTAGCCATAGATATGGTGGTGAAACTCCCGCTCCTGCGAGTCGTCGTTGTAGATGGCGTCGAAAAGTTCCTGGTCGAAGTCGGGCCACTTCTCAAACGCAAACTCCTTGCGGAAGATGCCGGGGCTCATGTTGTGGGCGATGAGTGCCGCCTCGATGAGCAGCGTGCCCGAGCCGCACATGGGGTCGATGAAGTCGCGGTCGCCCTTCCATCCCGTCATCAGGATCATGCCGGCGGCCAGCACCTCGTTGAGCGGGGCCTCCACGCTCTCCTGCCTGTAGCCACGGCGATGCAGCGACTCGCCACTGGAGTCGAGGCACAGCGTGGCATCGTCTTCGGCAATATGGATATGCAGACGGATGTCGGGATTGGAGACCGAGATGTTGGGGCGCTTGCCCGTGTTGTCCCTGAACTGGTCCACGATGGCATCCTTGACCTTGTAGGTGACAAACCGCGAGTTGCGGAACTCCTCCGAGTAGACCACCGAGTCTACCGAAAACGTCTTTCCCTCCAGTATATATTGGCTCCAGTCGATGGTCTTCACCTGCTCATACACGTCTTCTGCCGACCGTGCCTTGAAGTGCCTGATGGGTTTCAGGATGCGGATAGCGGTGTGGAGCTGGAAGTTAGCCCTGTACATCATCTCCTTGTCACCCGTAAACGAGACCATGCGTCTCCCTATCTGTACATTGTTAGCCCCCATTTGGGTAAGCTCTTGTGCCAAGACAGGCTCCAGGCCCATAAAGGTCTTGGCGATGAGTTCAAATTCCATTGGTTTTATTTCTCCTATTTATATGATATATCTTCGTCTGGGGTGCCATGTCTTCCAGCACCCATGTGTTGGCACCCACCACACAGCCCTCGCCTATGGTGACCCTGCCGAGCACGGTGGCATTGGCATAGATCACCACATTGTCCTCTATCACCGGATGGCGCGGCACATGCTTGATGGGGTTGCCGTTGGCATCGAGCGGGAAACTCTTGGCACCCAGCGTCACGCCCTGGTACAGTTTCACATTGTCGCCTATCACACAGGTGGCGCCGATGACCACACCCGTGCCGTGGTCGATGGTGAAATAGCGCCCGATGGTGGCTCCGGGATGGATGTCGATGCCCGTCTCTGAGTGCGCCATCTCGGTGATGATGCGCGGGATGAGCGGCACGCCGAGCAGCATGAGCTCGTGCGCCACCCTATAGTTGGCCAGCGCCTTGATCACAGGGTAGCAGGCTATCACCTCGGCATGGTTCTCGGCAGCAGGGTCGCCGTTGTAGGCCGCCACCACATCGGTGGCCAGCGTGCGCCGTATCTCCGGCAGCTTGGCGATGAGCGCCGTGGCTATCTCCCCGGCCTTTGCCCGGGCTTCGCCGAGCTCCATCCCCGTGGTCTGCCCGTCCGTAAAGCACAGTCCGGCCAGCACCTGCTGGCAGAGCAGATGGTGCAGCCGCTCCACATCCACACCTATCCTATATCTGATGGTGTGCATGTCTACCGATGCCTTGCCGTAATAGCCGGGAAAAAGGATGGATCTTGACAGCTGGACAATCTCTTCGAGCACTTGCCCAGACGGCAACGGATAGCCGTCGCGGTGTTCATGAAACAGGCCCTGCAGCGATGCTGGCTCCGCAAGCAGCTCCACGGTCTGTGTCAGTATATGAGTCGATGTCGGGGTACTCATTGGGGTTGTCTCAGTAATTTGGTGCTGCAAAAATACATATAAAATCCGAGACTCCCAAATTATCCCATCGTTTTTCTGCCGGTTTTCAGCAGGTGGCATCCACAGCCGGTTGGGGGAAGACGAGAATGTCATCCGATTGTCATGCCGTTTTAACGGCTTTGTAACATACCTTACCTACCTTTGCGACAGAATCAAAACAACCCAACAAAAAAGGAAATTATGAGTGCAATTTATCTACTGATTGTGGTGTTCCTGCTCTGCCTGGCGTTCTTCGACCTGTTCGTGGGCGTGAGCAATGACGCCGTCAACTTCATGCAGTCGGCCGTGGGTGCCCGTGTCGCCACCTTCCGCACCATCCTGCTGGTCGCCTCGTGCGGTGTCATCATCGGTGCGGTGATGTCGTCGGGCATGATGGATGTGGCCCGCCACGGCATCATGACCCCGAGCCGCTATGCCATGAGCGAGGTGATGGTGCTGTTTCTGGCCGTCATGGTGACCGATGTCATCGTGCTCGATGTGTTCAATTCGCTGGGCATGCCCACCTCCACCACCGTATCGCTGGTGTTCGAGCTGCTGGGCGGTGCCTTTGTCCTGGCTGTCATCAAGATGGCCGGCGACCCCACGCTGGTCTTCAGCGACCTGCTCAATACCGACAAGGCGCTGAGCGTCATCATCGCCATCTTCGTGTCGGTGGCCATCGCCTTCGTCTTCGGTACGGTGGTGCAGTGGCTCGCCCGCGTGGTCTTCACCTTCCACTACCACCGCAGCTCTCCTGTCTTCATCTCCCTTTTCGGCGGCCTTGCCTTCACCATCCTCGCCTACTTCATCTTCATCAAGGGTGTGGGCAAGTCGCCCTACATACACGCCGACGCCCGCGCATGGATAGGCGCACACACCACGCTGCTGCTGGCGCTCACGCTGCTGGGCTCGTCGGTGCTCATGGGCGTGCTCCACGCCGTGCGCGTCAATGTCTTCAAGGTGGTGGTGCTCATGGGGACCTTTGCCCTGGCCATGGCCTTTGCCGGCAACGACTTGGTCAACTTCATCGGCGTGCCCTTGGCCGGCCTCGACAGTTTTCAGGATTACCTCTTCCACGGCCAGCCGGCCGGCATCAGCCCCGACAAGTTTATGATGACCTCGCTCATGGAGTCGGCCACCACCCCACCGGCCTACCTCATGCTTGCCGGCGCGGTGATGATCGTGGCGATGGCCACCTCCAAGAAGGCGCGCCGTGTCATCAAGACCTCGGTAGACCTCTCCCGACAGGACGAGGGCGACGAGATGTTCGGCTCCTCCCGGGCCGCCCGCGCCATCGTGCGTACGGTGCAGAATATCAGCGACAACCTGGTCTCCTTTACCCAGCACTTCGCCGTGTGCCGCCGGGCAGGCGCATGGATAGACGGCAGGTTCAATACCTTCGGCATCGAGCGCGATGACCAGGCCGCATTCGATGTGGTGCGTGCCGCCATCAATCTGGTGCTCGCCTCCATGCTCATCACCCTCGGCACCACCTACAAGCTGCCGCTCTCTACCACCTACGTCACCTTCATGGTGGCCATGGGTACCTCGCTCGCCGACCGCGCATGGAGCCGCGAGAGCGCTGTCTTCCGCATCACGGGCGTGCTGTCGGTCATCGGCGGATGGTTTATCACGGCCGGTGCCGCCTTTGTGGCCTGCGCACTGGTATGCCTCACCATGTACTACGGCGGTCTGGTGGCACAGCTGGCTTTCATCTGTCTCGTCGTCTACCTCCTCTTCCGCTCCGGCCACCACGCCAAGGACAAGGGGCATGATGCCGAGGGCGACGACATGTACCGCCTCATGATGCGCACCCAAGACCCAGAGATCGTCTGGGACCTGCTCAAGAAGTATGTGCGCCGCTCACAGAGCGAGATGGCTGAGATGACGCTCTCTGAATACAGCCAGCTGCTCGACGGTTTCGAGGACAACCGCACCGCACCGCTGCGCCGTGTGCTGCGCAGGCTGCGCTCGGCCAAGGAGCGGCTGCGCAAGGTGCGCCGCCAGCAGCTGGTGGCCCTGCGCCACGTGCCGATGGAGGTGGCCGTGGAGCGCAACACGTGGTTCCACGTGGGCATCAACGCCACCCAGCAGTACATCTACTGCCTGCAGCGCATGCTCGAGCCGGTCAAGGAGCACGTGGACAACAACTTCACCCCGCTTCCCCAAGAACTCAAAGACGAGTATCGCCCCATCAAGATGAAGATCATGGAACTGATGCGCGACACCGAAAACCAGATTTCCACCGGCCGATTCGAGAACTACCGCGACACGCTGGCCGCCGCCGACACGGTAAAAGACGAACTCTCCGAGTACCGCCACCGCCAGATAGCGCGCCTGCAGGGCATCACCGACAACTCGCGCCTGCAAGTGGCCCTGCTCTACCTCAATCTGCTGCAGGAGAGCCAGCAGCTGCTGAGCAACATGCGCCACCAGCTGCGTGCCGCCAAGAAGTTTATGGAGTAGCCATCTGTGGGGGGCACCGCCCTCACACCATTTGCCAAACAAGCAAGTCCCAACAGGCATACACACATAGCCGTTGGGACTTTGCTTTTTTTAGATGCACCCACCATGTTTTCCCCTTGTTTTGTACCGTAATCCGAAAAAAAGATTAACTTTGCAGTAAAAATAAACACTGTGACTCTAACGACTTTCGGGTGAGTAATGTGAGAAGTACAATTATAACAGTTTGATGGTATGAGCGAACTCTTATCCCAAAACATAGAAGACAATGCTCTCTTTACACAAATCAAGCAAGTGCTTGACGAAGCGCGTCGACTAGTGGCACGTTCCGTCAATACCACGATAGTCAAAGCATATTGGCAGGTAGGTAAATATATCGTGGAATACGAGCAACAAGGAAAAGGAAGAGCTGAGTATGGAAAAGGTGTGATAAAAAACCTTTCTACCCGTCTTATGAAAGAATACGGAAGTGGTTTTACTGTCACTAACCTAAAGGTTATGAGACAGTTTTACCTCTACTATCCAAAAGGTCACGCACTGCGTGACCAATTGACTTGGACCCATTGGAGAGCATTGCTCACTGTTCAAAATGAGACCGCACGAAATTATTACTTACAAGAGTGTATTGCAGCAAATTGGAGTACACGCCAGTTGGAACGCCAAATCAATACCATGTATTATGAAAGGATGCTGGCAAGCCGCGACAAGGATGCCGTGAGGACAGAGATAGAGCGGACAGCCCCCAAGATGCTACAACCTCGAGAGATTATCCATGACCCGTTTATCCTCGAATTTCTCGGCATCAGACAGGGAGAGCATTTCCTTGAGGGTGACCTCGAACAGATGCTCATCAGCAAATTGCAGCATTTCCTGCTCGAATTAGGGCGCGGCTATTCCTTTGTTGCCCGACAAAAGCGCATCACATTGGGTGAAAAGCATTTCTATATCGACCTTGTTTTCTACAACATCCCTGCCCGATGCTATGTTCTGATAGACCTTAAAATCGATGAGCTTACCCATCAGGACTTGGGACAGATGCAGATGTATGTCAATTACTACACACGGGAGATGATGAATCCGGGCGACAATCCTCCAGTAGGCATTGTCCTTTGTGCAGAAAAAAACGATGCCGTCGTGAAATATACGCTGCCAGAGGGCGAGAATCAGATTTTTGCCGCCAAATATATGACCTACCTACCCACGCAAGAGGAGATTCGCCAACTGCTATGTGAGGATTTGCTGCCATAAACCCTGTATAAATCAAAAACCAAAGTTGGAAGTTTTCGCCAAAACACCATATTTTGAATTACTTAGCAATATGGGTGACGCATATGCCAATAAATCTACAGAGGATAGATATCATACCCCAAAAGGCTATGGATCTCAAAATGCAAATGATGAGGAATACTGGAACAGTGTAAACCGAGAAAAAACACTACGAAACAGTGGCAATGATGCAGCAGCTGATTTAGAAAAGAGGGAAAGACTAAAATATCTCCAAGGTGGTGGATATCACTCTAAAGATGGTGGCCATCAAGTTCATTTCCAAGGAAGTAAAGAACAAGAGGAACAGCTTCGCCAGATGGACGAGATGGGATGGTAGACCTAGTTGATTTAGAGGAGATATATCATATGTTTTTTCTTGGATTTTGATAATTAAATGGTCTACATAATTAGGAAAAGACATACTTATACCCCTGTTCTAGATAAGAAATACTGTAAAAATCGAGCAGAAAAGTTGGTGGTCTCATGGATTTATTTTAAACTTTATAGGTGAAAATCAAACGATTACAAATTATATCCATTATGACTACCAACTACATAGTTATAGACTACTTTTGTCTTTTTGATGAGTTTTACAAATAATTTGATGCAGAGAATGTGGGAAATTGTTAGAGGAAGAGGAAAAGGGCAATCGGAGGAGATGTCCACCCTCGAAATGTCTAACAGCAAGATAATGACTATATAGCCTTACTTTCTCTTTGTCCGTTCGGCCATTTCAAGCATAATTATCTGTTCTTTATAAAGGAAAACCTCAAGTCATACTTTCCCACAGCAGTGTCCTACAAAGGCACTGCTGGGATATAGCATTGAGAATACAAGACAATTATTCCTTTTCTAAACCTCTATTGAATCCTTCCTAATATGCGTGATTCCACTTTACGAGCGAGTGGAACATAGATGTCGTATGCCGATATTGCAGGAGATATGCGATGTGCATATCCCGAACTGGGGTAACTATCTATATTGCAATTGTTGTTATATTTTTTTGTTTCCTAGGACGATTTCACTTTCCTATCCCAATACCTTGTCTTGGCTTGGCTCATCCCCTATAATCTCTCTCCAACTCTCAGTCCACCTTTGGAAACAATGTGAAACTTCATGTTAAATATTTTACGTCTTTTCTAATATCTATTCGGGATAATTCATACTCCCATAGAGCAAACAACTGAACTAATACCCCCCCTAAACAATGCTGTAACCCAATCTTCATAAGGATGTAACACGGGGGCAACATGATTGTAACACGCTGTGGCTATCTTTGCACCCGAAAAGCTGCCCCGGCTTTTGGGGGATGCCCACGTCACGGCATCCCCTCCCTCCCGGGGATAGTGCCATCTGCCAGCATGCATCATTACAAACGTGAAATAAAAGGATATGAAAGAAAGCAAGAAAGCTATTTTGGAAGCATTGCGCAGAAATCCAAAAAAGGCCAGCAAGTTTGACTCGCTGGTGCTGAACCTGGCCTTACAGAAGATTGACAGCGAGCACTTCGATTTCGACGGCGAGGCCGTCTACACCGTAGACCGTCGCCGGCTCATCTACTGTCTCTCCTCGCGCGAGACATTTGCCATAGCCGAGGGCGTGGAGACCATCGGGGAGATGGCCTTCCGCAGCAAGCGCTGCCTGAAGCGTGTAAGCATACCCTCGTCTGTGCGGGGCATAGAGCGGGATGCCTTCTACGACTGCGACCGTCTGGAGGCCATCGACATACCGGCAAGCGTGGAGACGGTGCGCGGCTACGCCTTTGCCGAGTGCGACAGCCTGAAGACGGTCACCTTTCACGGTCAGCCCAAGCACCTGAGCCGCCATGCCTTCTCCGACGACGAACTAAGCTGCATCAGCATCCCGGCAGGGAGCTACCGCCACTTTGTCAAGGCGCTGCACCTGGATGCCGAGGAGGAGATGGTGCTGATGGAACGGGCACCGGAGGCCGACGGGGAGACACGGCCGGAAGCAGCAGGGGAACCCCGAGAAACCAAGGATGACAACCCGCAAAAAGCATGACACGTATGGCAGACAAGACCGACAAGACCTATGTGGAGCGCGATGTGAGCTGGATGTACTTCAACCACCGCATCCTGACGGAGGCCAAGAAGCCCGAGGTGCCGCTGCTGGAGAGGTTGTCGTTTCTGGGCATCTACTCCAACAATCTGGACGAGTTTTTCAGGGTGCGCGTGGCCTCTATCAACCGGCTGCTCGACGAGCCCAATCTGGACAAGCGGCTGCACCACAGCCTGAAGCGGAGCCTGAAACAGATCAACAGGCTCAACGAGCAATACAGCGCCGAATACACCGAGGCGGTGGCCGAGGTGCAGCGCGAACTGGAGACGCACGGCATACGCATCGTCAACGAGCAGCAGCTGGACGAGGCGCAGCGCGAGTTTCTCGACCGCTACTTCTACGACAAGCTCAACGGCACGGTCATCCCCATCTGGCTCTCGCAGATAGACGACATCGCCACGCTGGAGGACAACCGCATCTATCTGGCGGTGGAAAAGGTGGATGACGAAGAGCCCCATAAGACTAAGTACGCTATATTGAAGGTGCCCGACCGCCAACTGGGCCGCTGGGTGACGCTGCCTGCCCCCGAGGGGCGCAGCGACATCATCTATCTGGACGACGTGATACGCCACTGCCTGCCCGTCATCTTTGCCGGACTGAAGGCCGGCACATACCGCGCCTACTCGTTCAAGTTTACCAAAGACGCGGAGATGGAGATGGACAACGAGCAAGACTATGGCATGCTGGAGCGTATCGCCGCGGGTGTGGACAGCCGCAAGCGGGGCGATGCCGTGCGCGTGATCTACGACCGCGAGATGCCCCGCCCCCTGCTGAGACGCATCCTGGACAGGCTCGACACCAAGCGGCTCGACACGTCGCTGGCGGGCGGACGCTACCAGAACCACAAAGACCTGATGAGTTTTCCCGACTGCGGACACCGGGAACTGAAATATCCCGCATGGCGGCAGCTGATGAAGCCCGAGTTTGTGGCCGAAGAGAGCATACTGGACCAGATCAGGCGCAAAGACCGGTTCATCCATGTGCCCTACCACTCTTTCGACGGGTATATCAGGCTGCTCAGAGAGGCGGCCTACAAGCCCGAGGTGAAGGCCATCAAGACCACCCTCTACCGTCTGGCCAAGGACTCGAAGGTGGTGAAAGCACTGATCACCGCCGCCCGCAACGGCAAGAAGGTGACGGCGGTGGTGGAACTGCTGGCACGATTTGACGAGCAGAGCAACATCAAGTGGAGCCGCCGCATGCAGGAAGAGGGGGTGAAGGTGGTGTATGGCGTGGAGGGGCTGAAGATTCACTCCAAGCTGCTGTACATCGAGTCTAAGAAGGGCAACATAGCCTGCGTGGGGACAGGAAACTTCCACGAGGGCAACGCGAGGGCCTATACCGACTATCTGATGATGACGGCGCGGCAGGGTATCGTGAACGATGTGGCGCGGGTATTCGAATTTATCGACCGCCCCTTCTCCCAGCCCCGGTTCAACCAACTGCTGGTGTCGCCCAACGCCATGAAGTCGCGCATCCTGCGCCTGCTCGACACCGAGATTCGCAACGCGCAAGCCGGCAAAGAGGCGTGGCTGAAGATGAAAATCAACCATATCACCGACCCCGAGGTGGTGGACAAGCTCTACCAAGCCTCCAATGCGGGCGTACAGATAGACATTGTGCTGCGCGGCAACTGTTCGCTGGTGCCGGGACTGCCCGATGTGAGTGCCCACATACACGCCGTGGGTATCATAGACCGCTATCTGGAGCATGCGCGCATCCTGGTGTTCTGCAATGGGGGCAAGCCGCGCTACTATATAGGGTCGGCAGACTGGATGCCGCGCAACCTGAACAGCAGGATCGAGGTGATGACACCTGTCTACGACGAGGACCTGCAGCGCGACCTGCTCCGCACGGTGGAGTATGGGCTGCAAGACACGACCAACGGCCGGCAAGTGGACGGCCGGGGCACCGACTGGCTGCCTGCCCAGACGGCAGGAGCTGCGCCCTTCCGGTCACAAGAAGCATTATATCAGGCATACTTAAAGGAGATTGAGACCTATGACCATCATTGACAGTTTTGAACTCGCGGCCATCGACGTGGGTTCCAATGCAGCCCGTCTGCTCATCAAGCATGCAGACGTAGACGAGAGCGGCGAGGTGGCGCTGCGCAAGAGCCTCTTTGTGCGCGTGCCGCTGCGATTGGGCATGGATGTGTTTGCCGACGGCAAACTGTCGGAAGCCCGCTCGTACCAGTTCTTGCACACCATGAAGGCATACCGCCAGCTGATGAAGGTGTATGGTGTGACCACATACCGCGCCTGTGCCACCTCTGCCATGCGCGATGCCAAAAACGGGCGCGAGATGATCAAGAAGATAGCCAAGGAGACGGGCATGAAGCTCGAAATCATCTCGGGAGACGAGGAGTCGCAGATTGTCTACGACAACCATCTCTCGCTCATGTCGGGGCCGGGCAACTATCTGTATGTGGACGTGGGCGGCGGTAGCACCGAGGTGACGCTCATGGCCAACGGGGAGCGGCTGTACAGCCACTCGTACAACGTGGGTACCATCCGACTGCTCGAGGGCAAGGTGCCCCCTGAGACCATGATGGCCATGCGGCAGGAAATCGGTGAGCTGACAAAGGATTACGAAGACATCGTCATCATAGGCAGTGGTGGAAACATCAACAAACTGTACCGGCTGGCCGACAAGCGCGACAAGCAGGTGGACAGGTTGCCTGTGGCCACGCTCGACAAGTGGTACAAACGGCTGTCGAAACTGAGCGTGGAGGAGCGCATGAGGGCCTATGGCCTGAAACCGGACCGTGCCGATGTGATCGTTCCGGCAGCGGAAATCTTCCTCTGCGTGGCAGCATGTGCGCGTGCCGAGAGTATCATGGTGCCCAGCATGGGATTGGCCGACGGTATCATCAATGACCTGGTGGAGGCGTACAAGCTCCGGCAGAAAAAGACATGTAATAGCACTGACTAATAAGACTTTCACGTTTGCGGTGGTTATCCGCTGGGATAGCGGGTAGCATCATTTGCCGACAGGCTGCGCCTCATAAGGAGTGCGCAGCCTGTTTCGTTTTGTTGTACCCAGCAGGTTGCCCTATCTCCAAGAGTGCCCTCACCTATCCCCTGATAATGCCCTCACCCTGTGGACTTGCACTATCTTTGCATAAGATAGGCGGCGCCTCAACAATAAAAAAGGAAAAAAACTTCGTCTTTTCTTTTTTATTGTCTTCGACTTGCACTATCTTTGCACACATGAAAAGACATAATACCTTATTATATTTAGCGCTATGGGGGATGACCGTGCTGCTGTCGGGCTGCCACAAGCAGGGACAGAAGACGGCACCGGAGACGGCGAAAGTGGACACCATTCCCATGATGGTGACGCAGATTCAGAAATGCTCGCGGTTCTATGCCGCAGAGTGCAAGATGCGCAAAGTGATTGCGTTCAGTGAGACCAAGAAACTGTCGGGCAAGTTGATGAGCCACGATTTCTCCATCAACCTGCCGATGGGAAAACGCAAGATTGCCATTCCCATCGACGCCACGGTCAAGGCGTACATCAACTTCGAGGGTTTCTCGGAGCGCAACGTGGTGCGGAAAAACGGCCGCATCGAAATCGTCTTGCCCGACCCGGAGATAGCCCTCACGGCCACACGCATAGACCACAAGGAAGTGAAACAGCACGTGGCGCTGCTGAGAAAAGACTTTTCGGATGAGGAGCTGACACAGTACGAGCGGCAGGGACGCGACTCGCTGCTGCTCAGCATCCCGCAAACGGGTGTCATAGAGATGGCACGGCACAACGCGGCCAGCATCCTCATTCCCATGATCGAGCAATTGGGGTATAGCCAAGACAAGATTACAATCTCATTCCGCAAACCGTTCTCGACCGAAGAGATAAGGAAGATTGTGGAAAAAACTACGGTGGAAGATGACAAAAAGGGCAAATAGTATGAAGAAAACACGCTGGCAGTTGCTGCCGGGAAAGCCGAAGCTGCTGTTGATAGGGTTGCTGCTGGCGGTGCTGATTGTGGTGGCACTGGTGATTCTGGGAAAGCAAGCCGGCCGATGGTTGGTGGACAACAATGTGGTGGACGTGGAGACAGAGCAGAAGCTGACACTCTCGCCCACACAGATACGCTCCGTGGAGCGGATAGGACAGTGGGAGTTTCTGTCGGTGAGCGATGAAGAACTGATAGACACCGTCAGGCATGGATTCTTCGGCGACGACCAGCTCATACGCATCTACTATGGCACGTTGCGGCTCGGCGTAGACTTGGCCGAGACCAAGGAGGGATGGCTCAAGCTCGAGGGCGACACGGTGGTGGCACAGTTGCCTGCCATCAAACTGCTCGACGAGAATTTTATAGACGAGGCGCGCACACGCTCGTTTTACGAGACGGGCAAATGGAGCCATCAAGACCGCGACAGCCTCTACCAAAAAGCCTACCGCACCATGCGCCGCCGCTGCCTGAACCGTGAGAATGTGGCCAGCGCAGAGCGCAATGCCCTGCTGCAGTTTGATAACCTCTTCCACTCGATGGGCTTCGAGCATGTGAGCGTACGGTTTGCGCCACAACCCTAAAAGCCAAATGCCACCTTTAGCGCCGTAATCATGGCCTTTAGCGCGCTAAAGGTGGCATTTGGCTTCGGGAAAAAACGGCATCCCCCATCGCAAACGATTGGACACCCAACGCGGCAGGGGGTTAAAAAAACTTTCAGAGAATAGAAATTCCATTTTATCCTACACCTTATTTCATATAAAAACGCTACCTTTGCACTTACATACTGTAACGTAACTTAAAAATAATCATCAAATAACGTAATGAAACAGTACAGATTAGTGGACAATGCACTGGGATGGCTGGCTTTTCTGATAGCCGCCGTGGTGTATTGTTCGACGATTGAACCCACAGCCTCGTTCTGGGACTGTCCGGAGTTTATCTCCACTGGTTACAAACTTGAAATAGGGCATCCGCCGGGGGCACCGTTCTTCATGCTGACGGCCAACCTGTTCTCCCATTTCGCCAGCGACCCGTCGCAGGTGGCCAAGATGGTGAACATCATGAGCGCACTGCTCAGTGCCACCACCATCCTGTTCCTCTTCTGGACCATCACCCACCTCACACGCAAGCTCATCGTCAAAGACTGGAGCGCCCTGACCACGGGCAAGCTTATCGCTATCGAGGCATCGGGATTGGTGGGAGCCCTGATCTACACTTTCAGCGACACATTCTGGTTCTCTGCCGTGGAGGGCGAGGTCTATGCCTACTCATCGGCGTTCACGGCCATCGTGTTCTGGCTCATCCTGAAGTGGGAAGACCATGCCGACGAGCCCCATTCGGACCGCTGGCTGGTGCTCATCGCCTACATGACGGGACTGAGCATCGGTGTACACTTGCTCAACCTGCTCTGCATCCCGGCCATCGTGCTGGTATGGTGTTACCGACGTTTCCCCAACATCGAACTGAAAGGCTCGCTGATCGCCCTGGCCGTGTCGTGTGTCATCGTGGCAGCTGTGCTCTACGGCGTGGTGCCGGGCATCATCACCGTGGGAGGCTGGTTTGAACTGCTGTTTGTCAACGTACTCGGCTGTCCGTTCAACACGGGCGAGATCATCTATATCTTCCTGCTCGTGGGCACTGTGATCTGGGCCATCTACGAGACCTACAACGAGGGCAACGAGCGCCGGCAGAATGTGGCGTTCACCCTCTCGGTGGCCATGCTGGGCATCCCCTTCTACGGAGTGGGCTGGACCTCGGTATTGACCGGCATCATCGTGCTCGCCATCCTGTGGCTGGTCCTCAACTACAAGCGCACAGTGGAGAAAAAGAAGATAGCCCTGGTGAGCGCACGGCTCAAGAACACCACGCTGCTCTGTCTGCTCATGCTGATGATTGGCTATTCGAGCTACGCGCTGATCGTCATCCGCTCGGCAGCCAACCCGCCGATGGACCAAAACTCGCCCGAAGACATCTTCACGCTGGGCAACTATCTGAGCCGAGACCAGTATGGCGACCGCCCGCTGTTCTATGGCCAGGCCTACACTTCCCAAGTGGCGCTTGAAGAGCGCGGCGGCATGTGTATTCCGAGCATGAAAAAGGGCGCTCCTATCTACAGCCGCAAGGAAAAGAGCTCGCAGGACGAGAAAGACTCTTATTTCGTGGTCAATACCAAAGACCGCTACATCTATGCGCAAAACATGCTCTTCCCGCGTATGCACAGCAGCGACCACGCCAAGGCATACGAAGACTGGATGGGCGGCATATCGGGTACCGAAGTGCCCTACGACCGCTGTGGAGAGCCTCTGATGGTCAAGATTCCTACCCAATGGGAGAATCTGCGCTTCTTCCTATCCTACCAGTGCAACTTCATGTACTGGCGTTACTTCATGTGGAACTTTGCCGGACGCCAAAACGATGTGCAAGGCCACGGAGAACTGGAAAAAGGCAACTGGATCACCGGTTTCGACTTGATTGACAACATGCGCTTGGGCGACCAGAGTAAGTTGCCCGATGACTTGAAGAACAATAAGGGACACAACGTGTTCTACTGTCTGCCCCTGCTGCTGGGTCTGCTGGGTCTCTTCTGGCAAGCATTCCGCGGCCAGAGAGGCATACGCCAGTTCTGGGTGGTCTTCTTCCTGTTCTTCATGACTGGTCTGGCCATCGTTATCTACCTGAACCAGACCCCGTTGCAGCCGCGTGAGCGCGATTACGCCTACGCAGGCTCGTTCTATGCGTTCGCCATCTGGTGCGGTATGGGCGTGGCAGCCATCATCGACGAGCTGAAGAAGCGCCTGAAGACCGAGCACGTGGCACTGAGCGCCGCAGTGGGCATCGTCTGCCTGCTGGTTCCCATCCAGATGGCGAGCCAGACATGGGATGACCACGACCGAAGCGGACGCTACACTTGCCGCGACTTTGGCCAGAACTATCTGATGACGCTGCAAGACAAGGGCAACCCCATCATCTTCACCAACGGAGACAACGATACCTTCCCGCTCTGGTACAACATGGACGTGGAGGGTGTGCGCACCGATACCCGTGTATGCAACCTGAGCTATCTGCAGACCGACTGGTACATCGACCAGATGTGCAGACCGGCCTACGAGTCGCCCTCGCTGCCCATTACATGGCCACGACTGGACTACTGTTCGGGCACCAACGAGTACGTGGAGGTACGACCCAGCCTGAAACAGCAAGTGATGGACTTCTACAAGGAAGATCCGGATGGTGCCAAGAAACTCTTCGGCGACGAGCCGTTTGAGGTGAAGAACATCATGAAGTACTGGGTGCGCTCCAAGGACAAGGATATGCACGTGATACCGACCGACACGCTCTACATGACTATCGACAAGGAGGCCGTGAAGACGAGCGGCATGATGATGGCCGCCGACAGCATACCCGACAAGATGGTCATCTCGCTCGCAGGCAAGCGTGCGCTCTACAAGGGCGACCTGATGATGCTCGAGATTATCTCCAACTGTAACTGGACACGGCCTGTGTATGTGGCCATGACCGTGGGCGAGGAGAACTACATGAATCTGGGCGACAACTTTGTGCAGGAGGGACTGGCCAACCGTATCACTCCGTTTACCACCAACGCCCCCGGTGCCAAGAACTTTGACACGGAGAAGACCTACGACAACGTGATGAACCGCTACAAGTACGGCGGACTGGAGCAGCGCGGCCTGTATCTCGACGAGACGGTGCGCCGCATGTGCTATACCCACCGCCAGCTGATGGGAACCCTGGCTCTCAGACTGATAGCAGAGCAGAAACAGGATAAGGCACGCAAGGTATTGGCCAAGGCTGAGAAGTGTCTGCCCGACTACAACGTGCCGATGAAATATGTGGGTGGCGGTGCCGATATGGCCAGAGCCTATGCCGTAATGGGCGACAAGGCACACGCGCTGCGTATCATCAACACCCTGTGGAAGGATGCGGCCCAGTACATGGCCTGGTATCTCTCGCTCGACGGCAATACATTCCTCTCCTACACCCGCGAGTGTCTGACACAGATGTATATCCTGCAAGAGATATGCGGCATCACCGATCTGGTGGATAGCAAACTTGCCGACAAGCAGGAGAAGCAGCTCAACCTGCTCTATGCCGCTTACCGCAGCAAGGGCGGACAAGACCCCAACGAGCAGTAGACGAGAACATCCTATCATCCCCCAATGGGGGATTCTCCCAATCCTTGTGATTCCTGACTGGAATCACAAGGATTTTACCTAAAACCATTTCCCACAAACTATGTTTATCGAGCAACCTTCTATCTGGCTACGATGGCTCTATCCGAAAGCCATCTGGCGCATGGACAAACGGGAACGAGCCGTCTATCTCACCTTCGACGACGGGCCTATCCCCGAATCGACCCCCTTCATCCTCGACACGCTGCGTGAATATGGGGCTAAGGCTACGTTTTTCATGGTGGGTGAGAATGTCTTGCGCCACCACGACCTCTACAACCAGATAGTGGCCGAGGGACACCAGGTGGGGAACCACACCTTTAACCATCTGGGAGCCTACAAGCACATGGCCATCACCTATGCCATGAATGTGCAGAAGGCCAACGAACTGATACACGCCCACCTCTTCAGACCGCCACACGGGCTGATGCGACGCACGGCATACTGGTGGATCAACCGCAAGTACCGTATCGTGATGTGGGACCTGGTGACGCGCGACTACTCTAAATGGATGACGGGCGAGGATGTGCTCAACAATGTGAAGCGATATGTGAGAAACGGTTCGATCATCACCTTTCACGACTCGACCAAGAGCATCGACAAGCTGCACTATGCGCTGCCCGCCGCACTGAAATGGCTGAAAGAACAGGGATATGAATTTAAGATTTTCGAGTGACGACATCAAAGCCGAGGCCAAACGTCTCGGCTTTTTCGCCTGCGGCATCGCCCGTGCTGACCGCGTGGACGAAGCCTATGCCAATAAGTTCAGACAGTGCATGGAGCGGCACGATTTTGCCGACATGCACTACATGTACGAGCATGTGGAGAAGCGACTGGACCCACGGCTGCTCATGCCGGGCGTGAAAAGCATCGTGTGTGTGGCACTCAACTATACGCCTGCTGCATCGCTTTCGGCAGAGGGCTACCAGATAGCAGCTTACGCACTGGGACAAGACTATCACGACGTGGTGAAACGCAAGCTGTGGCAGTTGACGGCCAACCTCGGCATCAGCGAGGGATTCCGCTGCTTCGTGGATACAGCTCCCGTACTGGAACGATACTGGGCACAGCAAGCGGGGATAGGGTGGATAGGACGCAGCCAGCAACTGATTATTCCCGGAGGGGGCAGCATGTTTTTCTTGGGCGAACTGTTTCTGGATATGGAACTGGCCTACGACACGCCGATGCCCAACCGGTGCGGCAACTGCCAGCGCTGCATAGAGGCATGTCCCACACAGGCTCTGAGCATGGAGGGTGAGACCGACAGTAGGCTGGATGCCAACCGCTGCCTGAGTTATCAGACGATAGAGAACCGTGGAGCGCTGACCGAAGAGGCCAAGGCTGCGATGGGCAACTGTATCTATGGATGCGACCGCTGCCAGCAGGCTTGTCCGTGGAACCAGAAGGCCGTGGCCAACACCCATGCGGAGCTACAGCCGTCGCCCCTGCTGCTGCAGATGCGGAGGGAAGACTGGGCACAGCTCACGGAGGAGACGTACCGCAAGCTATTCAAGGGAAGTGCCGTGAAACGGGCCAAGTACAGCGGCCTGATGCGCAACATACGTGCCGTGGAAGAGGGTACCCCCAAAAGCTAAAGGCCACCTTTACGACGCTAATGATGGCCTTTACGAGGGCTAAATGCCACAAATAGCCCAGCCAACTGCCATCACTGCACAACCCAAAGACCACATTCTATAAAAAACATATCGCCCGCACGACAGTCCTCTGTCATGCGGGCGATGCTTATAAGGTAACTACTGCTATGCGGTTACTGCATGCTGTAGACTACATCCATGAGTTTCTTGCCGAGTGCATCGGCCTCTTCCATCGTCGAAGCCTCACTGTAGACACGGATAATAGGCTCGGTGTTGCTCTTGCGAAGGTGAACCCAGCGATCGGGGAAGTCGAGCTTCACACCGTCGATATCAGTCACCGTCACACCTGCCTCGCGGCCATACTGCTCCTTCACCTTGACGAGGATAGCGTCTACATCGGTCTCGGGTGTGAGGTCGATGCGGTTCTTGGCGATGAAGTAGTTGGGGAAGGTCTTGCGCAGTTCGCTTGCCTTGAGTCCCTTCTGTGCCAACGAAGAGAGGAAGAGCGCAATGCCTACGAGTGCGTCGCGGCCATAGTGGCTATCGGGATAGATCACACCACCATTGCCCTCGCCACCAATGACAGCACCCACGGCCTTCATCTTGGTGGTCACATTAACCTCGCCCACGGCTGAGGCATGGTAAGTGCCGCCATGACGCTCAGTAACATCGCGCAGGGCACGGGTACTGCTGAGATTGCTGACCGTATCGCCCTTGACATGGTCGAGGATATAGTCGGCCACAGTGACCAGCGTGTACTCTTCGCCGTACATTTCGCCGTCTTCCTGGATGAAAGCGAGACGGTCTACGTCGGGATCCACCACGATACCGAGGTCGTAGCCACCCTGTGCCACCTCACCCATGATGCCACCAAGGTTCTTGGCCAAGGGTTCGGGATTGTGTGCGAAATCACCGGTGGGCTCGGCATTCAATATCTTGTATTCTACGCCCAAAGCATCGAGCAAATCGGGCAGGATGACACCGCCCACAGAGTTGATAGCATCTACCACCACCTTGAAATGGGCATTGCGGATAGCCTCTGCGTCTACGAGCGGCAAAGCCAACACGCTCTCGATGTGGCGACGGTTAAACGAATCGTCTACCGTATAGTGACCGAGATGGTCGACATCGGCAAACTCGAAGTCCTCGCGCTCGGCAATGGCCAACACTTCGTTGCCATCATCCTTGGTCAAGAACTCGCCTTCGGCATTGAGGAGCTTCAATGCGTTCCACTGACGGGGATTGTGGCTGGCTGTGACGATGATACCGCCATCGGCCTGCGCCCATCTGACAGCCAACTCGGTGGTAGGCGTGGTGGCCAGCCCGATGTCGATCACATCGTAGCCCATACCCATGAGCGTACCGCACACAACGTTGGCCACCATCTCGCCAGAGATACGGGCGTCGCGACCCACAACGATCTTGCGGCTCTTGCCCGACTTGGCAATGAATGTGGCATAGGCAGACGTAAACTTGACAATGTCCAACGGGTTTAATGTATCACCGGTTCTGCCTCCGATGGTACCCCTGATTCCTGAGATTGATTTGATGAGAGTCATATAATATTGTATATAGGTTTTATCGACCACGTTCGTAGGTAATATCATACAGACATGGATACACATACTGTGATGCGTAGGGCTGTCCCTGTGCCGCCGGCACGATGAGTCTGACCTTGGCTATTTCCTCGTCGGCTGCAGCCGGGCGACCTAACTTGATATAGGTAAAAGGCACCAGCCAGCCTGCAGGCACCGAGGTGCTGCCATAGGCGTAGGTCATCAGACTTTCGTCTGATACAAAAGATGCGGTAAAGGTGCCGGAGGTGTTGGTTACCGACATTTTTTCGGGCATGGACGACCAATACAGTACGTCGTTGCTGAGCTGGAGCGAGTCGGTCATCAGATTGCGCTCGGTAAACCGGCAGAGGGCATAGCTTGTTTCGCCATCTTTCAGCTTCTCGCCGCATCCCTGACGCACAATCTGCATGTAGACACCATTGCTCTCGAAAAGCACAAACTCATTCTTACTAAGGTCTGTGGTATAGTTGTTGGCCTTGAACTGGGCTTCGGAGATGACCGTGACTGCCGAATCGGCGATGTACTTGTTGATGGCCGCGCGCTCCTTGGCCTTCATCTCTGCATAAGTCTCGGTGTCGTCACAGGCGACCAACATGGATATTCCCAAAAACAACAGGAATATATACGAAAGTTTATTCATCCGTTATTATTTGTTATATGTATATATGGTTATTGTTCCTAATTTTCTCCTACAAAGCTTGCCTCTTTATTCATAAGGACTAACTTTGCCAAACCAACAGGACTACAACGGGTGAATATCACCTATCTTTGTCCTGCCCATCCACCTATTATAATAAGGAAGGAAAGCAGGACAAAGGTAAGCATAAAATCTGATACGTAATTCGATTTTAGTGTTTATTTTTACTAATTGGGCATATTTTTTCTTGCCGATGGCCTTTCGCTTGGCTATCGCCACAGATTGTACTGCTATAGGGCACAACCTGACAAGGTGAAGACATCAACTGTTGATGGCACCGATAATCTCATGGATGCTACTGCAACCATGACGGTCCAACCAGTCGTTGATACCCTCCTTGACCTTGATGGTAACGGTAGGATTGATGAAGTTGGCCGTGCCAATCTCTATGGCCGTCGCGCCAGCCATGAAGAATTCGATGGCGTCTTGGGCATTACTGATTCCTCCAAGACCGATGACGGGAATCTTGACCGCACGCGCCACTTGCCAAACCATCCGCAGGGCCACAGGCTTGACAGCAGGACCACTCAATCCGCCCGTATTGATACTCAATTTGGGTCGGCGACGCTCGGTGTCAATGGCCATTCCCATCAGCGTGTTGATGAGCGATACGCTATCGGCACCCTCGGCTTCGCAAGCACGTGCAATCTCAGCAATGTCGGTGACATTGGGCGAAAGTTTGACAATTAACGTCTTGTGGTAACGCTCCCTGACAGCCTTCACAACACTGGCTGCTCCGGAACAGGTTACACCAAAGGCCATGCCGCCGTCCTTCACATTGGGGCAGGAGATATTCAACTCGATGGCCGGAATCCTATCGAGTGCATCGATACGTGCCGCACATTCGGCATAATCCTCAGGACTGCTGCCGCTCACATTCACAATCATGTGCGTGTCGATGTCTTTCACTTTCGGGTAAATGGTCGAACAGAAGTAGTCTACGCCCTTGTTCTGGAGACCCACGCAGTTCAACATTCCAGCAGAGACCTCCGCCATGCGTGGATAATCGTTTCCTTCGCGCGGCATGAGGGTCGTACCCTTTACAATGATGCCACCCAACTCATGCAGAGGCACCAAATCAGCGAACTCAAGACCATATCCGAACGTGCCCGATGCCGTCAACACGGGATTCTTGAACTCGATATCATTTATCTTTACATTTAAAGCTGCCATAATAACCTCTTAATATTAAACACAGGACCCTCTTTACAAACACATAAGTTGCCCTCAACGGTCTTTTCTACACAACAGAGGCATGCACCCAGACCACATGCCATCAGATTCTCTAACGATACTTCGCAGGAGATGTCGGCCTTGGTGGCATAACGTGCTACAGCCACCATCATGGGCTTCGGACCGCAGCAGGATATCTGGTCAAACCGCACCTTATCGAGGATGGAATGGTTGGTCACAAATCCCTTTTCACCCAAAGTTCCATCCTCTGTAGTGACATAGACCTCGCCCAAACGCTCGAATTCGGCCAACTCCAACAGATCTTTCTTTGACCGGGCTCCCAATAAGAAGGTTGGCTGCCCGCCCATCTCTTTGATTTTTTGCCCAAAATAAAGCAAAGGAGCCACGCCGACACCACCGCCGACCAACAAGATGCGCTCAGAGGCAGACTTCGGCATCGTGAATCCATTGCCCAACGGCAATAGACAGTTGACGCAATCTCCCACACGAACCTTTGAAAGCTGTCGGGTTCCGTCGCCGACAACGGCAACCAACAGCCACAACTCGTTGGTTGCTGCATCATAGTAATTGATGGAAATGGGCCGACGCAAGAATGTGGTCAGCGACTGCCCCACACTGACCTCTACAAACTGACCCGGCAACATAGGAGGCAATGGTTCGGAATGGGTAAGTTTCAATAAGACATACTTCTCATTCAGTTGCTCAACCGATGATACCATCAGGTCCAGACAAGTCTTCTTCATAACGTTATCATTGCATATTGATTATAACGCAAAGATAAGGATTATTTTGGAAAAATCACTTCTTGGGGACAAAAGTTTCCCATGTCTGGTCATCGTAAAAGATACGAATCTCTGTAATGGAGCGTGGTTTTTTGTCAATAATTTTCACTGTATTTATTGTAGGAGAAACCCTCGGTATATCAGAGAAAGTAACAGCAGGAGCCGCAGAAAGGGTAGGCTGCACATCATCGAAGTTGAGCATTCTTTCTCCGCTTTCTGGCACAGCAGATGCGGCTCCAGCATCCGTAGCCGATGCACTATCCAGGTACATGGGCTCTATTCCAAACATCAACCAGTCTGTAGAGAGTTTAGGAATCTTACGTTTGATAGCCTCAACCATATTCAGTGTTGGCTTGGTACGGTCGTTGAAGATGCTACTCAATGTCGCGGGAGACATCTCGATAAAGCTGGCAAACACTTGTTGTGTCATGTGCTGGCTCTCCATAATCTTCTTAATCCTATCTTTCATATCATCAAAAAAGTATCTGTAATGACTAAAAACGCCATCGTTTCGTTCACTTTACAAAGTTAAACGATTATTTTGACATGTGCAACATTTGTAGAGTAAATTTTGGTTTATGTATTTTTGATTTTGATATTTAGAAACACAAACATGTAAATCAAAAATTTAAAAACGACTTTTAGATTTTGAAATCAATATTGAGACTTGTAATATACATGTTTAAACCAACTTTAGTGATTTCGTATAACTCACTGATTATCTTTGATTAAAGTCGTATAAGATGTATAAACACAGGTTGCTTAGGGCTGTTATAGGGGATATTTTGGGCAAACAATTGCGTATTTCACTTTAGAAAAACAGCTTTTTCCGTTGATTTCTAAAGAAAAATATATGTTTTCATAAAACGTATATTTATGATAATCTTGTGGTTGATGCTGGTGGTTTGGGTTTTTATATCTAAATTTATGAATAAAAATAGTCTTTATTATCATATTTGTGTAATTTACAATCAAAAACAAAAACATTAATACTTCTATTATTTACAAAACAAAATTCAGAAAACAAAACTAAAATAATTGTTAATGCTAAATTTTACAAGCAGAAAATGCCTTTATTTTTCCAATTTTTGCGTTTTCAGGACGAGCGGTCATCCCCGTTTCAAATATTCGAAAAACAGCAGGGGTAAAAAGGGGATAACTCCCCTATTTTTAGGCATTTAGGGCCTAAAAAACATGCTGTACAAACTTGCTATTCTGGATAAAAAACGGGCAAAAAGCGGCAAAAAGTGCGAAAAAAGACTGCTTTTTGCCGCTTAATGGAGGATGAAAAAGAGCAACTCTTTGGCCAGATCGCCCGTTGAAGTGCTCACATTCCCGATTCCTTTGCTCTTTGCATCCGTCACTTTTATCATGTGGATAATATTCAGCACCTTCGTTGCGCTATAGTTCCTCATGCCGGTGATGTACTCTTTGGCTGCCCATGAGGACTTCAGTTCCAAATAATTTGCCAAAGCATTTTCATTATTCTTCTCAGGTGCATAGTGTGCGATCATCAGGTTTTGGAAATAATTGAAGAGTAATGGCACGAAACTATACAAAGAGCCCGCTTTGGGATTATTGTCAAAATATTTGATTATCTGATTTGCCTTAAAAATATTTTTAGTAACGATTGCATTTTTCAGTTCAAAGACATTAAAGTCCTTGCTCACTCCTATTTGCTGTTCCACAACATCGGGCGTAATCCGTCGATCATTTGCAGGAAGCGAAATCATCACTTTCTCCAATTCCGAGGTAAGTCGCGACAGGTCAGCCCCAATATGCTCGGCAATCATCGAAGCCGACTTGTTGTCAATCGTGACTCCCCGCAACTTGAGATAGCCCATGATAAAATCAGGCAATTCGTAATCGCGCTTCTTTTTGCTCTCAAACACCACTCCCGATGTCTTCGCTTTGGCCAATACACTCCTATCCACTTTTCCTCCCTTGTAGCAAAGCACCAGAATTGTGGAGGGAACGGGAGTGGCCAGATACTTGGCCAACAGGTCGGCATTCTTCAGGCCCTGCGCTTCCTTGACGATGACCACCCGATGGGTAGCCATCATCGGAAACTCCCTGGCCAAGTCTATCACCTGCGCAGCTGTCACATCCGAACCGAAAACCACAGCCTGGTTAAAGTCGCGCTCTTCGGGCTGCAACACATTATCAGCTATATAGTCGGTAATTTTGTCCAAAAAATAAGGCTCATCACCCATTAATATATAAATAGGTGAGAAATTCCTTGCTTTGAGGGCACGCATGATGCTGTCGTAAGTCGAACCTGTAGTTTTTTCTGCCATAACGAATCATATTGTGGGCACCTCCCATTTCCCACACAGCCCAATCAGGCTTTGCAGGAAAAAATCCCGGGACTTTTACGCTTGGTCTTCTTTTATTTTACTACCTTTGTACACGAGTACAAAGACAGCCAAAGCCGAAAGCGCTGTCGCCGAGACAGATTGCAGAGGCACTGCCTATCTCCTGCAAAGATACGCTAAATCAAGCGCAATAGAAAGGAAAAAACCAAGTTTTTTCCATTTTTTGCTGCAAGGATGCCACTCATCATCATACAAGAAGATAAGAATGTCACACCTCAACCTACCCGATTTCGACATCAAGATAGCCGGAACCCGTGCCCATCCAACGGTTTTCGACAGATTGCGGCGCCGTTATGTCGCCCTCACTCCCGAAGAGTGGGTACGCCAACACTTCGTCAACTACCTCATTGCCCACAAAGGCTATCCCGCTTCGCTGCTGGCAAACGAGGTGCGGATGACCATTGGCGACAAGACGCTAAGAGCCGACACCCTGCTCTACGACCTCCAGATGCGGCCTCGCCTCATTGTCGAATACAAGGCGCCCCACATTGTCATTTCGCAAAAGACCTTCGACCAGGTCTTTGCCTACAACCTGCTGCTCAAAGCAGATTACTTCATCATCAGCAATGGGCTCCAACACTACTGTTGCAGGCTTTCTGAAAACCATGAAAAATTTTTATTCTTGCCAGATATTCCCGATTACAAAAATATTTGACAAAACAAATCGACCATCCACCATCCTAACGGGCGTTTTCGGCTGCTATTTTCCAGTCCCATACATCCCCCACTAATGCCAAAAAGCCCCGCAACTCTCCTTCAAGAAAGCTGCGGGGCTTCAATCGTTCCTATATCATTGCAGAGGCTTAATCTTCCTCCTCATCCTTCTTTTTCTTAACGGTACGCTTGCGCTTCGACTTGTCTTCTACGATTTGTTTAACGCCCGCCAAATCGGGATCAATCATGATACGTCCGCAATACTCGCAAACGATAATCTTCTTGTGCATCTTGATGTCCAGCTGTCTCTGCGGCGGAATCTTGTTGAAACAGCCACCACAAGCGTCGCGCTGAACTACGGTAATACCCAAACCGTTGCGGGCATTCTTGCGGATGCGCTTGAAACTGCCCAGCAATCTCGGTTCGATCTTGGCCTCCAGATCGCGGGCCTTGGCCTTCAGTTTCTCCTCCTCGTCCCTTGTCTCCTGCATGATTTCCTCCAGTTCGCTACGCTTTTCTGCCAGCGCCTGTTCTCTGTCTTCTATCAGTTCGCGGGTATGGGCCAGTTCCTTGTTTTTCTCATCTATCTTGACGATAGCTTCCTTTATCTTCTTGTTGCACAGCTCTACCTCCAGCGTCTGAAACTCTATCTCCTTGCTCAGCGTGTCGTATTCGCGGTTGTTCTTCACCTCGTTCAGCTGCTTCTGATAGCGCTCGATGCTGGCTTGCGCCTGTGCGATCTCACCCTTTTTCCTTGTTACCGCGCTCTGGAAATCCCCGATTTCACTCTCTATTTTTTCCACGCGGGTGTTCAGTCCCTCCAGTTCGTCTGCCAGGTCCTGTACTTCGAGGGGCAACTCACCTCTCAGCGCACGCTTCTCGTCAATAGACGAGAGTGTAAGCTGCAACTGATAGAGTGCCTTCAGTTTCTCTTCTACCGATAATTCCGTTGGGGTCTTCTTTACCATAATGATTCAATGATTATAAATAAACGATGGGATTTGTATTGACACGTGAGCATACACATCTCACGTCCGGACACGCCTCCTTCAGTATTAACTCAAAAATCTCTTTCGTATATTGCTCGCTCTCGTAATGGCCTATCACTGCAATCTGTATCTGCTGCTCATGACCGAAAAACTCGTGGTAGCGCATCTCTCCCGTCACGAAGGCATCGGCACCGGCTGCTATGGCCGCATCGAGCATCATCGCTCCTGCACCGCCACACAGCGCCACCGTCTTTATTGGTCGCGCCAACAGCTCATTGGCCTGCACGCAAGCCACACCAAACTGCCGCTTCACCATCTGCACAAACTGGGCTGCAGGGAGAGCTTCTGGCAGCGTACCTACCACACCTTCGCCTCCCCTGACGTGGCCAATCTCTTTCTCACGGCCGATAAAGCGGAGCCCTTGCAGCCCCATCTTCTCGGCAATCTTATAGTTTACACCACCCGTGGCGGCATCCAGATTGGTATGCATAGACACGATGGCCACACCGCTGATGATGGCCTTGGCCACCGTACGCTGTACGGCATCCTCGCCCACGATGCGACGCAGTTTTCTGAAGATGAGCGGATGGTGCGATATGATGAGATTACAGCCCGTAGCCACGGCCTCGTCTACCACAGCCTCCGTCACGTCCAGACACAATAAAGCCCCTGAGACTTCCGCTTCTGTTAATCCGATTTGCAGGCCGGCATTATCATAGTCTTCCTGCAAGGGCAGAGGCGCGAATCGTTCAAGGGCGCTAACCACTTCTAATATTTTCACGCTAAATATACATTTAGACTACAAAGATACGCATTTACTGTGACATATTCCCCCAACCCTTCCCCATATTTAACCATTTATAACTATTGCTTGATTCTACGGCTACTGCCGCCTGCCGCCATAGCTGCCCCGAACACGACGATTGCAAACCTTTGATGACACAAAAAAAATCTCCCCTCCGACCGTTTTTTTCCACCTATTGTTTGCCCGAAAACCATTTTTTGGCTATCTTTGCGCCGAAGACCTTATCTTGTTTTTATTCATTAACTTATTGAACCATCAGACAATTATGGACTACAGACCTATCCACCTGTTTGCCGCCATCATCTACATGCTACTTGTCGGCAACATCCACTGCTATGCACAGCCTACAACCCTATTTCCCACCACCGCCGCCGACTGTTACCGCATTCCCTCCATCGTCCAACTGACCGATGGCACCCTCGTCGCCTTCACCGACTACCGCTTTGGCAAGGGCGACACCGGATCCGGACGCATCGACATACTTTACAAGACCCTGGGCGCATCGGGCGTATGGTCAGAGAGCAAGATGGCCATGCAGGGCGACGGCCACAAGGCCGGAACCATCTCCTATGCCTATGGAGACGCTGCCACCGTGACCGACCGCGAGACGGGCCACGTGCTGCTGATGGCCGCCGCCGGCAGCGTGAGCTACCATCACTCCACCACCGCCCAGCCCCTGCGCATCGCACGCGCCCTGGGCACGCCCGGATGCGGCGACATGATACGCTGGACAGCTCCTACCGACGAGACCCAACCCATCTACAGCCTCTTCCCCGAGGCCAAGCGCATCTTCTTCGGCAGCGGACGCATCTGTCAGAGCCGACAAGTGAAGCACGGCACCCACTACCGCCTCTACGCAGCACTGTGTACCAACCTCGGATCGCTGGTGGTCTATTCCGACAACTTCGGCATCAGCTGGCAAGCCCTTGGCGGCAGCGAGGCCCGTCCTGCCCCCGATGGCGACGAACCCAAGTGCGAAGAACTGCCCGACGGCAGTGTACTGCTCAGCTGCAGACAGTCGAGAGGCGGCCAACGTTATTACAACATCTTCACCTATACCGACCCCCATGCAGCCACGGGTTCTTGGGGTGCGGTAGCCACTACCGACCTGCCAGGCATCACCAACGGCAGCGCCACCAACGGCGAGGTGCTCATCGTGCCGGCCGTGCGCACCGCAGACGGCAAGCCCATGCATCTGCTGCTGCAATCGGTACCCACCAACAAGCGCAACCATGTGACCATCTATTACAAACAGATAGCCTCCAAAGACGCTTATGCGTCGCCCGCCATTCTCGCCACCGGATGGGAGGGCTCCTACCAAGTGAGCCAGACCTCCTCGGCATACTCTACCATGATACTGACCCAAAAGGGAGACATCGCCTTCCTATACGAGGAAAACGAGCAACATTCCGGCTACGACATCCAGTACCAGCAGTTGTCGCTCCCCACCCTCACGAGCCAAGCCTACCAGTTCCGCCCATAAACCTTCTTGCCCCCTGTCCATCACGCTTGTCAGGCTGTAGGCCGCTTGATGGCATACCCCATTGTCCCGCAATGATATATCGTTATCATATACCGTTGCGGGACAATTGTAACGTTTGTGCTTCAGCACCTTTACACGCGGTTAATGACATCAACCCAAATAACCATGACAAGAAACCAGAAAGCTACAAAGGCGAAAGAGCCCATCCGGCTCAGAATGAAGAATCTGAAGAACGGAAACAAGAGTCTGTATCTGGACACTTACAGAAATGGCAAACGTTCCTACGAATTCCTGAAACTGTACCTCGTCCCCGAAACCGACAAGAATGCCCGCCGACAAAACCAAGCCACACTCACAGCCGCCTACAAGATCAAGGCCGACCGGATCATCGAGCTCACCAACCGTGAGGCCGGCATCAGCCAAACACACAAAGGACAGAAAATCTACCTGCTCGACTGGATGCGACAGTACAAAGACAACCAGCAGAAGCGCGGCCGAAAAGACGGATACCAGATCGATATGGCCATACGCATACTGGCCACGTATGCTGGCGAAAAGGTGACGATGGACAAAGTAGACAAGGCTTTCTGCAAAGGTTACATAGACTGTCTGCTCACAGCGTACAAGCCCAACGGGAAACCCGTCAGGCATACCACTGCACACAACTATTACCGCGTGGTCAACGGCGCGCTCAACGCTGCCGTACGCGAAGACATCATCAAGTTGAATCCTTTCACCAAGCTCTGCAGCTCGGACAAGATACACAAACCCGAAAGCAAGCGCGAGTATATAACCGTAGACGAGGTGCGCAAACTCATTGCCACACCCATGCGCAACCCACAGATCAAGGCTGCCTACCTCTTCTCCTGCTTCTGCGGATTGCGCATCAGCGACATCAATGCCCTGACATGGGAGAATGTGTATGAAGACAGCGGGCAGACCCGCCTCCAAGTGGTCATGCAAAAGACCAAGGTGCCCATCTATCTGCCGCTCTCCCCTGAGGCACTGCGATGGATGCCGAAGCGCGAAGGCAAAGATGCCAAGGAAAAAGTGTTCCGGCTGCCGTCTACCGTCACCGTCAACCTCCTGCTCAAGCCCTGGGCCAAGGCAGCTGGCATCAACAAGCACGTCACCTTCCATACCGCCCGTCACACCTTCGCCACTATGATGCTTACACTGGGTGCCGACCTCTACACCACCAGCAAGCTACTCGGCCACACCGACGTACGTATGACACAGATATATGCCAAGATCATCAACCGCAAAAAAGACGAGGCCGTAAACCTCGTCAACGGACTCTTTGACTGACATAGAAATCGCAAATGCGGCATTTAGACCTCGTAAATGCCACCTTTAGCGCGCTAATTGTGGCATTTGGCTGTCCAAACTATGATTACTTCTCTATGCGGATCTGCCCATAGGCATCGAAAGAGAAGCGGCGGGCAATGAGCAGCGTAGTCACAATGGAAACGATGGACGTGAAAAACAGGAGTGAGGCTACAAGAAGACAAAAGATGACGGCCTGCGCCACGCCCACACCGATGAGCAGCAACACCCACATGGTCAAGGGAATGGAACCGGCAGCCATCACACCCATGCGGCGTACCCACGGCGATACCGAACGGTGCAAGGCACGACGGAAGAAGTTTTCCACCGCCTCATGATGGTTGGCTCCATTGGCCAGCAGATAGCGGTAGAGCTGGCTATGATGGCGCAATCCGTCGTAATAAGCCGCCAGCGCAGCCCCATCGGTCTCCACCATCGCCCCAAGCAGCAATCCCCATACGGGTACCAGCACATGGGCATCGAATGGATGCGGCACCCCGAGCGTGATGAAGGCAAAAGCCAGTCCCATCGGCACCACGCTCACCACCAATCCTATGGCGATAGGCAACAGATAGCGCCGGTCGCGAATCCGTGCCTTGTGGACTGTAAACACAGATACGCCCGCAGTCAGGACCAAGGCCACCAACAGACTGTAAGCCCAATGGTTAAGCTGCAGGGCAGACTGCACGAGCAGCCCTACGATGGTCAGTCCAAAAGCCATCCTCACGAATGCCTTGACGGCAGATTTCCACACGTTCACCTGAAACATCATGAGCACGACAAGTGCTGCCACAAAGAGCAGGAAACCAAAGATACAGCCCCAAAAGGTGAATTGGAATGTTGTCATATCGATTCGTCTATAAATTTATCTAAGTCCATGTGTTGGCTGAAGCCGTCGGCCACTCCGCTGTCAGAAGCCGTGGCCACTACCAGACGCCCTTCTGCAGCCAGTTGCCGCAGCACTTCGGACACCCTGGGCGTGCTCACTTCCTCTACGAGCACCCGCTGTTTCCCCATCAGCCGCGCCACGGCCAGCATCAGCAACTGACGGGTCTCCTCGCTGAGCTCCCCCACCCGCTTATCGGACACATCCGCTTCCACGCCCATCGCTTCCCACTCTTTGCGCAATGCACCAGGAGAGGGGGCTGTGGCAGCATGGTGGCGCAACCGACACAGTCTGTCTACCAGATCATGCACAGTATCATCGGGCCATTGTCCTGACGACGGCACATAGGCCGTCTGGCTACGAAAACAGGGGGCCGACGTGGGCGTAACACGCTCCCCATCTATGAGCACATGGCCACCGGCCACCGGCTTCAATCCCAACATTGCCTGCACCACGGCGGAGCGCACCGCCTCGTCCGCTCCCGTCAAGAGCAGCGACTGTCCATCGGCCAGCAAGAGGGAGAGGGCGGAAAGCCGCCGACTCCCCCCAACGACTATAAAAACATCGTTCAGTTCGAGCATCGGTATCAAATATTTTTGCAAAATTACAAATTAATCCCGTAAAAAATGGATGATTATCACTATCTTTGCATCGCTAATCAAAAAAAATGATGACAAACCACCTCCGTTTGCCCGCCGAATGGGAGCCGCAGAGCGGCGTACAACTCACCTGGCCGCATGCCGGAACCGACTGGCGGCCGTATCTTGACGAGATTACCGAGACTTACCTACAGTTGGCCGAGGCCATTGCCCGGCGCGAGCTGCTGTTGATTGTCGCACCCGATACCGATGCCGTGCACACCCTGCTCCAGAGCCGGTTAGACGCTGCGTGTATGGCCAACATCAGGCTGTGCCGCTGTCAGACCAACGACACTTGGGCACGCGACCACGGCGGCATCACGCTCGTGGGCGACGACGGGGCACAGATTCTCGATTTCCGTTTCAACGGTTGGGGCGAGAAATTCGCCTACGCCCTCGACAACGCCATCACGCGCCAACTCTGCGAGCAGCATCTGTTGCAAGGACAGCGCATAGACCATGAAGACTTGGTGCTGGAGGGCGGCTCCATAGAGAGCGACGGCATGGGCACGGTGCTCACCACATCGGCCTGTCTGCTTGCCGACCATCGCAACCAGCCCCTGACGCAAGCAGCGCTCACCGCCGAGCTGCAACAGCGACTGCATGCGGAGCGCATCGTATGGATAGACCACGGCACGCTGACGGGCGACGATACCGACGGACACATAGACACCACCGTGCGGTTGGCTCCGGACGACACGCTGCTCTATACCCTATGCGAAGACGAGAGCGACGAGCATTTTGCCGACTTCCAGGCGATGAAACGCCAGTTGCAGACCTTCACCACAGCCACGGGCAAGCCCTATCGGCTCATTCCGCTGCCCCTGCCCGATGCCATATGGCACGACAATGAGCGGTTGCCCGCCACTTACGCCAACTTCTTGGTCATCAACGGGGCTGTCATCTACCCTACGTACCACCAGCCCACCAAAGACCTGCTGGCCCGCAACGCCATCGCACGCGCTTTTCCCAACCGCGAAATCATCGGTATCGACAGCCGCATCATCGTGCGCCAGCACGGTTCCATCCATTGTCTCACCATGCAGTACCCCCAAGGAGTGCTGCGCTAACGCATATACATCATGAATTTACTGAAAATAGGTGTGCTCCAGCAGCACAATACAGCATCGAGAGAAGACAACATGACCCGACTGGCCGAGGGAATAGCCGATCTGGCCAAACAGGGAGCACAACTCATCGTGTTGCAAGAACTCCACAACTCGCTCTACTTCTGTCAGACAGAAGACGTAAGCCTCTTTGACCTCGCAGAGCCCATCCCCGGCCCGTCGACCGAGTTTTTCGGCGAGATAGCCAAGCGCTTGGGCGTGGTCATCGTCACTTCCCTGTTTGAGCGCAGGGCTGCCGGCCTGTACCACAACACGGCTGTGGTGATCGAACGCGACGGAAGCATAGCCGGCAAGTACCGCAAGATGCACATCCCTGACGATCCTGCCTATTACGAGAAGTTTTACTTTACTCCGGGCGACCTTGGTTTCCATCCCATCGACACCAGCGTGGGCCGCTTGGGAGTGATGGTGTGCTGGGACCAATGGTATCCAGAGGGAGCACGACTGATGGCACTGCAGGGAGCCGACCTGCTCATCTATCCCACCGCCATCGGATTCGAAAGCAGTGACACACCCGAGGAACAGCAGCGCCAACGCGAGGCATGGACCACCGTACAGCGTGGTCACGCAGTGGCCAATGGCCTGCCGGTAGTGGCTGTCAACCGCGTAGGACTGGAGACCGACCCGTCAGGCCAAACCAACGGCATCCGATTCTGGGGCTCCACATTCGTGGCAGGCCCTCAGGGAGAACTGCTCTACCGCGCTTCGGCCTCTGAGGAAGAGTGTGCCGTGGTCAGTGTTGACCTTGGCCACAGCGAACAGGTACGCCGCTGGTGGCCTTTCCTCCGCGACCGCCGCATCGACCGCTATGGCGACATCGTGCAGCGCTTTATCGACTGATCGACTATCGTCCTCTCGCACCCCACAGTGATAGATACCAAAGCCAAATGCCACCTTTACGCCGCTAATCATGGTCTTTAGCAACGTAAAGGTGGCATTTGGCTTTCCTTTCTATTGTCTATGTCTTTCCCTCGTTATTACTTCGGTTCAGAGAGTGACTGCTATGTCAGTTGTCCGATGGCCTCCACCGTCAGTCCTGTGGCATCGGCTATCTGCTCCGGCGGTATTCCCAATCGCTTCATCTGTCGGGCTATCTGTTTACAAGCTTCTGCACGACCCTCGGCACGACCCTCGGCACGACCCTCGGCACGACCCTCGGCACGACCCTCAGCACGAC
>JBJEAU010000055.1:51160-58110 GCA_051869355.1 Prevotella sp.
GCACGACCCTCGGCACGACCCTCGGCACGACCCTCGGCACGACCCTCAGCACGACCCTCAGCACGACCCTCAGCACGACCCTCGGCACGACCCTCGGCACGGCCCTCCTCAAGCCCCTGGGCATGACCTTGCTCACGGCCTTCCTCAAGGCCTTCCATTCTGCCTTCTTCGCGCTCAGTGAAGATGTTATCCTTCAAGATAACAATATTGTCCAGATGGCGATAGTATGCCTCCAGTTCACCTTTAGTCATCCTGTCGAGTTTCAACTTTTCCCTTACGATATCCAGTCCCGGTGCAGTGGCCTCGACAGGCACTTCTCCCGTGTTCAGATAATAAATCCACTCCTCCAGATGGGTCTTGGCAACCTTGTTAAAGTCGTTCACTTTCAGGATATAGTACTCAGGATACAGTTCACTAACCTCTGATACGTTGAAGGTCTTACGCTGAAAAGGGCTCAACGAGAGCAACTCTCCATTGTGTATGCCTCTAAACTCGGTCTTACCATGATACACGGTATCCGTACCGCTACCCAAAGAGAAGTAGACAATATTGATACTGTACACCTTCTTGATATGCTGGTAGTTCTGTCCACGCTCTATATACTCTGTCACCAGTTTTGAGGTGCCGAAGAGCATCCGTTGGAAGTAGGCATACTCACTATTGTTCTGTACTTCTATCAGAAACAGCTGACCCTTGTCGTTTTCTGCCAATATATCCACCCGGTTGTACTTGTCGTACTCATCTTCCTGATTGCTCTCGCTTTCCAAGAGTTTGTTGATACGTATCGGCTGGTTAAGCAGGGTTGTCAAGAAACCCTCCAATGCACCATAATTGGCCTTATCACGAAGCAGTCGCTTCATCGCCCAGTCAAATCGGATATACTTTCCCATACCTTTTCCTTTCTGTTAGCTATTACACCTTAGGTGACGGTTACAAAGTTACGGCTAATTGGTATAATAAGCAAGTTTTTTAACTAAAAACCTTTCAAGGGATGGCAACTGCCACCCCTTGAAAGATGAGAATCATTCGGTTTCTTGACCCTTCACACCGAAACGCGGGTCTATCTTCAGCATCGAAGCCACCACAAAGGTGACCGCACAGCAAGCCATGACGATGATAAAGAACATGCGGTAGCCCACAGCCTCCTGCAATGCGCCGGCAAAAAGGCCGGGAATCATCATCGACAGTGCCATAAAGGCCGTACAGAGTGCATAGTGACTGGTCTTGAAGCTGCCGCGACTATAATATATAAGGTATAACATATAGGCCGTGAACCCGAATCCGTAGCCAAACTGCTCCAAGAAGACACAGGCATTGATGATACCCAGTCCTGTGGGCAACGCATAACTCATATAGACATACACGATATCCGGCAAGGTGATGGCGCATACCATCGGCCACAGCCACCGTTTGAGCCCGTCGCGCCCTGCACACAGTCCGCCGAGAATTCCTCCCAGCGTCAGTCCTACCACTCCCACTGTACCTTGTACCAGACCATACTCCTGCGGCGACAGACCCAGTCCGCCATTGTGGCCTGCATCAATCAGGAAGAGAGCCGACACCTTGGCCAACAATCCCTCGGGCATACGATACAGCAGCATGAAGAGGATACCTGCCACCACCTGCTCTTTCTGAAAGAAGGTGCGGATGGTCTTGACAAACTCCATCCAGATGGTGCGTGCGTTGACATCCTTACGGGCCACATCCTCACGCGGATGAGGCAATATATAGCCGTGCCATAACCACAATGCGATAAACAAGCCCGTCACTCCGTAAAACATCAGGCTCCAAGAAAAGGCGATGCTGTTACGGTAGAAGACTTGCAGATTGCCGGCTATCATCACCAAAATGCCCTGTCCGAAGATGGTAGCCAACCGATAGAAGGTGGAACGGATGCCTACAAACCAAGCCTGATGGTGCTGGTTGAGCCCGAGCATGTAAAAACCATCTGCTGCTATGTCGTGGGTGGCGCTGGAGAAAGCCATCAGCCAAAAGAAGAACAGCGTGCCCTGCAACCAGAACGCCGTGGGGATGGTGAAGGCCACACCGCCGAACGCTGCCCCCATCAGCAGTTGCATGGAGACAATCCACCACCGCTTGGTCTTCACCAAGTCGATAAACGGACTCCACAACGGCTTGATGACCCACGGCAGATAGAGCCAACTGGTATAAAAAGTAATCTCTGCATTGCTCAGCCCCAACTGTTTGTAGAGGATGATGGAGATGGTCATCACCGCCACATACGGAAGCCCTTCGGCAAAATAGAGTGTCGGAACCCAACTCCAAGGTGATTTTTTCAACTTCATTGTCGTCAATAGATTTTCTTGATATCAGCACCGTGATAATAGTGCAGCAGTATCTGGTTGTACTTATAACCCTGTTCGCCCATCATGGCCGCGCCAATCTGGCACAGGCCCACGCCATGTCCCCATCCGGCTCCCGTGAGGACAAAACGGCGGGGCACACCATCGGTCACCTCCTCGCGATCCACCACAAAGGCCGAGCTGTACAGGTGGCTTTCACTCAGCGCACGACGTATCTCCAGTTCCTTGCCGATGGTAAAGGTCTTCTGGGTACCCACAATCTTGAGTTTAGAGATGCGTCCGCTGGTGCCACGCTCTACAGGCACGAGGTCTACGATGGCCCCCAAGTCCATCTTCAGCTTCCGGGCGATGAGCGCAGCCAGTTCCTCTTGGGTGTACGAAACCTTCCACCGGTAGAAGTCAGTGGTTTCCTGATCATAGTCGTTGAGTACCTGCGAGAGCACACGCTTATCGGACGTGTTACAGAAAGCCGGAGCCGACTGGCGGATCCACTTCTCGGCCGTGGCCTCATCGGTAAGATCCACCATTGTTGCATCTTCCGCATCGCGCACCGCCTTGAGATAGGTTTTGGGCGTATCTTCCCAACAATACTGGAATTCTTCGGTCACACCACCGCAACATTTGGAGAAGCGTGCATCGCAGATATCGCCGTCGGCCGTGAGAATCTGCCCCCGGGTAGCCTCCACCGCCTCACTCACATGCCGGCTTGTCTCCTTGGTAATGCCCTGGTAGCGCTGGCAGTGGTCATCGGCACATACATCAAAGATGGTGTGGTCTTCACGGTCGTACCACCTGATGAGCGTATCGTCTTTCTTGACAAACGAGAAGAAACGTCCTGCGCCTTCGGCAGCCTGTTGGCGACGGCGCATCTGTGCCAATAGCCAGCTGCGGGATATGACCGCATGCGCCTTGAGCAGTTCGAGACTCGACGTGGCGCTCATCTCGCTCGAGATGACACTCTCCAGATAGCGCTCCACAGGCACCTCGTTGATGGCACAGACCTTGTCTTCCTCCACCACAAAATGCAGGGTGCCGAGGAAAGTCTGCGTCTCCTTGCGTTCCCAATGGTAATCGATGCCGATGGTGACATCGTGCAGCGAGAATGAGGAATCTGACGATGCCGGGACAAACACCAGCTCCCGATATTGGTTCCCGTTCCACAGAATACCACCCTCTGAGAAAGTGACGAGCTGGTCGCCCACAATCTCCTTGCCCTTGGCCTGATACGGGCCGTTGAGCATAAAGTGGATGGTGGTAGCCGTCACGATGCCGACGCTCACTTCGGGCTCCTCGCCATAGGTGTCGAGCGGCGTATTCCCCTCCTCTGTGGCAGCAGGCCTCAGCTTGGCGGTCACCAAGGCCATCGTAGCCTCCGGAATGGTCACCTCGCGCAGGATATCGATGGCTCTTTCAGCTGTCAACGATTCAAAATCGCACTGGCGGGGCGTGATAAGAAGGCCGGCCATATCCAATGCGCCCGGACTGATGAGCATCTGCGCCTCTCCGTCGGCATGATAACAATCGGGACGATGCTTGCTGCGTGGGAAAACCACACTCAGCTGCACATCACCGTCGCGCCAAGCCACCACATTGAGCATCGGCTCCGTATCACCGTCGGCCACAGGCAGGGCCTGATACAGTTTTTCAAATAGGGTGATGTCGTCTTCCGCCCGACGCGAGCGCACAAGGAAAGCCGGACAGTGGCAGCCGCGAATCACGGCGATATAGGCATCATCGCCCAACGTACACACCACGTCCAGATCGCGGCTCAACCGCTGCCACCCTTGCTGCAAAGGCAGCAGTCCGGTGGTGCCGGCCTGCAGATGCAGATGGTCGGGAGCCGACGCGCCGCATTTGGGACCATTGTAAAAGACGGTGAGTGTGGGATAGAGATCGAGTATCTTGTAGATTTCCGCATAACATCTGCGCACCGATTGCGGCTCATGCTTGCGCGAAGGAATGGTAAAATGTACGGGAAGGATGGGGAAGGGATTCACCAACAGTTCGAACCGGCCATCGACAAACTTTGCCATCTGTGCTTCAGGACGATTCTTGGCACAGAGGAAACAAGGTCGCTCGCCGATGGTCTTGGCATCCATACGGGCACCGGTCGATACGATGCGTGCCGGATTGAACTGCACGCGCAACTGAAACTCGTCTGCCGTCAGCTCGCGCGTCTGTACCTGCTGCAAATCCCAGAAATGCTGGCGGGCAGTGTCCCACTTCTCCAACTGGCGGTTGAAGAAACGCAGCAGACTGTCGTCGCGCATCACCTCCGGCACACCCGACAGCATCTGCTTGCGGGCCTTCAGTTCCATCGTGCGCAACCTGTCTTTGTAGAGGTTGTTGGCATTGATACGCTCTTGGCTCAGCGCATGGTCGCTGTTGCCTCCCCATCGCCGGCAAAGATACAGTTCGTCGTAGATACGGCCTATCTTGTAGCGTCGCGAGAAGGCCAGTCCCAAGGCATAATCCTCGCCATAACTGGTATTGGGAAACTGTATCTGGCGGGCAATGGGCGTGAAGAAGGCGCGCGGAGCACCCAATCCGTTGATGCGCAAGGCGTTGTTGCAGCCATTCTCCTCTGTCCACTCGCGGTGGTCTATCAGTCCGGGAGGCAGGGTGCGCAGTTCAAAGTCGCACATGCGGTAACTGCCCACAATCATGGCTGCCCGCTCCCGATAAAAAGCATCGACGATGCGCTGCAGGGTATGCGGTGACGAATAGAGATCATCGCTGTCGAGCTGCACGGCAAACCGCCCGCAGCGGTCATCGCCCACGGCCATGTTCCAGCAGCCGCCGATACCCAGGTCGGTGCGGTCGGGAATGATATGCACCACCCTACTGTCGGCCTCGGCATAACGACGCACGATGTCGGTGGTGCCATCTTGCGAATGGTTGTCGACCACAATGACATTATACTTGAACCGGGTCTGCTGCTCCAAGGCTGACCCAATGGCGTCGGCAATGGTCTTCTCGCGGTTGAATACCGGGATGACCACCGATGCCTCAAACTCGAAGTCCTGCTCATCAAACTGCGGCTCCACATAAGCCGTGGTATCTACCAGAGCGCCCACCTCACGCAGATGGTCGGTCACGGCACGCTCCATCTCCACCTGCACTTCCCTGTTGCGTGGGTTGACATAGTCAAACTGCTTCTCCCCGCTCAGCCGCAAGTCGCGCTCCACCTCGGTATAGAGATATTCGTCGATGTGGAAGATAGCTCCCTGCCTGCTCAGATACAGCCGCAGGTCGTAGAATCCGGCATATTGGTAGTCGGCACCCTTGCTTCGGCAGGCTGTGGCATACTCGTGCAGGAGGGCCGAGCGTACCATCACCATCTGACCGAAGTCGAAATCGTCGCGCAGACTGCCTTCCTGATAGTCAATGACGGGATGCCGCTCCCGTTTTCCTCCCACCATCGAGTAGTGGTCGGCATAGACCAGCGCCGCCCCCGTGTCTACTGCCACACGCAACCAGCGTTCGAGCGCATAGAAGCCCATCTCCACGGGTGTAGATTTCAGGCTCAGCAGCACATAGTCGGCATCGGTACACTCTTCAATGGCCAACATCGTGGCCGTGGAAGCCAGTCCTCCTACCCTCAGCACATGGCAGTCGTCGGGCCATGCCTCATCGGGTGCGGCATCGCGGTCGGTAAGCAGATGAATATGTTGTATGGTCTTGCTGTTTCTCAGTATCTCCAAGGTCGATTCCATCTCTGCAGCATGGCTACAGGGCAGAAAACAGTCTATCTTTTCTCTCATAATTGCCGTGGATTATAAATAATATGTGCAAACTTACACAAAAAATACCAAATTCAAGACGATTATACCAAAAAACTTGATATCTGAGTCGGTAATTCAGACCAATCCCTGAGCCTAAAAGGCTACTGGCCCGGGATGACAAGCTCCGAATCGATGGGGCGGAGATACCTATTAACTAACAATGTCTCCTATGATGCCCTCACCCTATCCCTGCCCTCCGTCGCCAATCACAGATAGGCTCCCCTCACGGAGACCGGAGACACTTCGGGTGTCTCCTATGCTACGCATTCCTCCATTCGCCCGCGGGGCGAGAGAACTCCTGCCATACCTACCACATAATTATTTATGCCCGGGGTGAGGGCTCCCTCTTTCGGACACACCAAGCTGTGTCCCTACTGGTGGGAAACAAGCTGGAGATGGAGTGAGGGCGCACGTAAGCAGCGTGTAGGGACATACCTTGGTGTGTCCGAAAGCCCCAACGGGGCGACATACTACAGCACAGGGTGTGAACCCTGTGAGAATGAATGACAAAACATCCACGAGTCCTGTAAGGACGACATAAATCCTTGCTGTCTTTTTTATGTCGTCCCTACAGGACTCACTGCTCGTGGGGATTTCGCACATTCACAGGGTTCACACCCTGTGCTATAGTATGTCGCCCCCATGGGGCTTGATGGCCAAATGGTTGCCGGTCATCGTTCCCATGATTAGCCCGGAGGGCTGTACAATCAGTAACCGCTGGCAACACCTGCGGACTACGCTAACGCACGCTCCCTTTTGCCTGGAGGGCAATACTTTCCTCCCTCCCATGAAGTACAGCCTTTCAGGCTTTTATCAGTTTGGAGGCTTCGCGACCGGGGGC
>JBJEAU010000056.1:0-13834 GCA_051869355.1 Prevotella sp.
CGTGCTCTGTTCTAAGCATGGATAGCAGCTGCATGGGTATTCGCTGAATAGTTACGATGCGGTTCCTACTTGCGAAACACACAATTTTGAAACATTTTTGAAAGATTCTGTCAAACAAGAACGTGTTTTCTTAGGCTTGGTGTTGCACATCTTGATTTGTCTATCCATATCTGCAATGACCTTATGGGTCTTCTGAAGTAGGAGAAAATGGATAAAAAGTTAATAATTTGCTAATTTTTTATTGGATTTATTTGCAGAGTTGAATTTTTTCACTACATTTGCAATCGAAAAGTAAACTTATAGCTTATGAAATCTATGGTATCTACATATTGGTGGTGGCGTAGCTCGGGATGTAACTGTCGTGAGTAAGTAAGCCATGTAGATACGTGATTATATCATAAGGGGCCTGCCGTACTTACGACAGGCCCCTTTCCTTATATATAATATGTATAGTAAAAAATGGGAGATACGATTATGGAAATGAAACAAGCCTTAAACAAGTTGCTTAACCACGAGCAACTGACGAGAGAAGAGACCAAGGAGATGCTGATAGGCATCACCCGGGATGAATATCCTACAGAGCAGATTGCCGCTTGGCTTACCGAACTGGCTATGGGCGGTGTCACCGTAGACGTGTTGTTAGGTCTGCGCGATGGAATCTTGGAGACAGGTGTCCCAGCTCCATTAGATTGCGACCGGTACATTGATGTTGTGGGTACGGGAGGCGACCGTAAGAATACGTTTAACATCTCTACCACGGCTTGTTTTGTCATTGCAGGTGCCGGTTACAAGGTGGCCAAGCATGGTAACTATTCTGCTACCAGTGTGAGTGGAGCCTCCAATGTGATAGCCTGCCATGGTGTACGGTTTACAGACGATATGGATAGGCTCAACCGTTCCATCAATGAGGCGGGCATCGTGTACTTGCATGCCCAGATGTTTGCCAAGGCACTCAAATTTGTGGCTCCCATCCGCAAGGTGTTGCCCTTCCCCACGGTCTTCAATCTCTTGGGACCGCTTGTCAATCCCTCACGCCCCCAAGCCCAGTTGCTCGGTGTCGCCAATCTGGACCAGATGCGCCTCTATGCACAGGTCTACCAGCGCATGGGGATAGACTACGGCATCGTACACAGCATAGACGGCTACGACGAGATTTCGCTCACCGGCGATTTCAAGGTCTCCACCAACGACTACGAGCGTATCTATCGGCCTGCCGATTTAGGTTTGGCGCTTGCCAAGCCCGAAGAACTGGTGGCTGGGGCCTCAGAAGAGGAGGCTGCTGCCATCTTCGACAGCGTGCTCAACGGCACTTGCCTGCCGGCCCAGCGTGACATCGTCGTGGCCAATGCCGCTTTCGGCATCCAAGTGATGGAGCGTGGACGCAAGGATATCGCCGAGTGTATGGCCATTGCCCGCGAGAGCATAGAGAGTGGGGCTGCCCTGCGTACCTTCCGTAAGTTTGTCGAAATCAATTCATAGGCTTATGAGGGATATCTTAGAGGAAATCGTGGCGCATAAGCGCGAAGAGGTGGCACAGTTCAGACAGTTGTTGCCGTTGCGACAACTTGCTGGTCTTACGGAGCCCCTCCTGTCAGACCCGATCCCGTCCATGCGCGAGGCGCTGATAGCATCGCCCACGGGTATCATCGCCGAATTTAAGCGCAAGTCGCCTTCCAAGGGCTGGATACACCGCGAGGCCAGGGCCGACGTGGTGCCGTTGGCCTACCAGCAGGCAGGTGCTTCGGCTGTGAGCGTACTGACAGACCGCAACTACTTTGGCGGTTACGATGAGTTTATACAGATGGCACGTGCCTCGGGTGTCACCTTGCCCATTTTGTATAAGAATTTTGTCATCGACGAATACCAGCTCTTCCAAGCCCGCCATTGCGGCGCATCGGCCGTGTTGCTCATTGCGGCTGCATTGGAGCTTGATACATGCCGGCAACTGATGGCCTTGGCACACGATTTGGGTCTGGAGGTGCTTTTGGAATTGCACGATGAGCGCGACCTCGACCATGCCGGCTTGGAGCCCGACCTCTATGGTGTGAACAATCGTCATCTTGGCACCTTCATCACCGATGTGCAGACCAGTTTTCACATGGCCGAACGGTTGCCGCACACGGCCTGCAAGGTGAGCGAGAGCGGCATTGCCGATGCCGCCACGGTCTTGGCCCTGCGGCAGGCAGGCTATCGCGGATTCCTGATTGGCGAATCGCTGATGCGCGACTCCCATCCCGGTGAGGCTTTGGCATGCTTGGTGGCCCAAGTGTCAACACCTAAAACAGAAAACCAATAACGAATATAAATAGAGAAAATGCAATACCAATTCATCAAAGTATGCGGAATGACGGCTCCCGACAACATCCGGGCCGTGGAAGCGTTGGGAGTAGACCTGATCGGGATGGTCTTCTATCCGCAGTCGCCCCGCTTTGTGCCCATGATCAGGGCGCGGGCCGGCATCATCCCCGATTATAGTGCCGAGCGGCTGGCCCATCTTGCCCCACAAGTTAGTGACGTTCCCATGACCGCTTCAGAAAAAGAGGGGAAGACAGCTCGTAGGGTGGGGGTGTTTGTAGACGACATGCCGCAAAACATCATTACCCGTGTTTACAATTTCGGTCTCGACTATGTGCAGCTACATGGCGACGAGCCGCGAGAGACCTGTGAGAACCTGCGCCGCACCCTCGACCCCGATATACGGCCGGGCATCGGCATCATCAAGGCCATCAGCATCTCAAAGCCCGAAGACCTGGACCGCTGCGAGACTTACGAAGGCGCAGTAGACATGTTCCTTTTCGACACCCGTTGTACGGAGATAGGCGGCAGTGGCCGACAGTTCGACTGGTCGCTGCTCGACCGCTACCGAGGCGACACACCTTTCTTGCTCAGTGGCGGCATCGGTCCCGACGACGCTGCCCGTCTGCAAGCTTTCCATCATCCCCGATGTGTGGGTGTCGACCTCAACAGCAGGTTTGAGACACAGCCCGGTATCAAGGATGTGGCTCTCTTACAATCGTTTATCAATACCATCCGCCCATGAACCGTATCAATCACTTGTTCGCCCATCGTGGCGACCGCAAATTGCTCTCCCTGTATTTCTGTGCAGGCTGTCCGCAGGTAGAGATGGTGCCCGAGGTCATTCTGACCTTGCAGCGCAGGGGTATAGACATGATCGAGGTGGGCATACCTTTCAGCGATCCGCTGGCCGACGGTCCTGTCATCCAGTCTGCCGGCACCGTAGCGTTGCACAATGGCATGACCCTCTCCACCCTTTTCACACAGTTGGCCTCTATCCGCGACCAGGTTACCATCCCCTTGGTGCTCATGGGCTATCTCAATGTCATCATGCACTATGGCTACGAGGCCTTTTTCCGCCGCTGTGTAGAGGTGGGCGTATCGGGATGTATCATCCCCGACCTGCCCTTCGACGATTACCTGTCTGTGATCAAGCCCATTGCCGACCGATACGATGTACGGGTCATCATGATGATTACCCCAGAGACCTCTGAGGAGCGAATCCGTTTCATCGACGAGCATACCGACGGATTTGTCTACATGGTCTCCTCGGCCAGCATCACGGGTGCGCAGCAGCAGTTTGATGAGGCCAAGCTCGCCTACTTTGCCCGTATCGACGGCATGCACCTTCGCAATCCCCGCATGATAGGCTTCGGCATCTCCAACCGTCAGACCCTGCAGAGCGCATGGCAGCACGCTGCTGGCGCCATCATCGGCAGCAAGTTTGTTACCCTGTTGCGCGAGACCGGCAATGCCGACAAAGCCATCGACCAACTTTATGAAACACTGGAAGTATGAAATATCAAGTAGACGAAAAAGGATTTTTCGGCCGGTTCGGCGGTGCGTATGTACCCGAGATATTGTACAAGTGTGTACACGATCTGCAGGATGCCTACCGGCCCATTATCGAGAGTGACGATTTCAAGCAGTCGTTCCACCAGTTGTTGCGCGACTATGTAGGCCGTCCTTCGCCCCTCTATTATGCCCGTCGCATGAGTGAGCGTTACGGCTGTCGGCTCTACCTCAAGCGCGAAGACCTCAACCACACGGGAGCCCATAAGATCAATAATACCATCGGCCAGATTCTCATGGCCAAGAAGATGGGCAAGACGCGCATCATCGCCGAGACCGGAGCCGGACAGCATGGCGTGGCCACGGCTACGGTGTGTGCGCTCATGGATATGCAGTGCGAGGTGTTTATGGGCAAGACCGATGTGGAGCGCCAGCATACCAATGTGGAGCGCATGCGCATGCTTGGCGCCACAGTGCATCCCGTCACCACGGGCAACATGACACTGAGCGATGCCTGCAGCGAAGCCATCCGCGACTGGTGCTGCCATCCGCGCGACACCTATTACTTGGTGGGCAGCACCATGGGGCCGCATCCTTACCCCGACATTGTGGCCCGGATGCAGAGCGTCATTTCCGAGGAGATCAAGTGGCAGTTGCAGGAAAAGGAGGGACGCGACTATCCCGACTGTCTCATCGCCTGCGTGGGTGGAGGCAGCAATGCTGCCGGTACCATCTACCACTATATCGATGACGAGCGTGTGCGCATCGTGCTGGCCGAGGCTGGCGGTCATGGTGTCGATACCGACCACACGGCAGCCACCATCCACTGTGGCACCGAGGGTATCATCCACGGGGCACGGTCACTGGTCATGCAGACCAGTGACGGACAGATACAGGAGGCCTTTACCATCAGTGCCGGACTCGATTACCCTGGCATCGGTCCCATGCACGCCGACTTGGCCGAACGTGGCCGCGAAGAGGTGATGGCCATCAACGACGACGAGGCCATCTATGCCGGTTACGAGCTCACCCGTATGGAAGGCATCATCCCGGCCATAGAGAGCGCCCATGCGCTGGCTGCCCTCCGCAAACTCACCTTTGCTCCCGACGATGTGGTGGTGCTCACCGTATCGGGTAGGGGAGACAAAGACGTGCAGACCTATCTCAACCATAAGGATATGGCCAGGGAATATGGTAACTTCTAACCCTCAATAGTTTTTCTGTATGGACACTTTTCACTATCAAGTAGCGTCGCGCGCCATCCTCGCCGACCTCTATACGCCCGTAGGTGTGTACCTGAGCCTGCGCAACCTGTATCCCCAGTCGGCGCTTATGGAGAGTAGCGATTACCACAGCCACGACACGGCACGCTCGTTTGTCGGCGTGCGCCCTATGGCGCAGTTCCGCGTAGCCCATGGCCGCGTACAGGCCACCTTTCCCGACGGCAGCGAGACCCATGAACTGCTCGACCTCGACCACAAGGGCAAGGCCAAGGTGCAGGTGGCGCAAGCGATGGCCCGCTTTATGGCCCGTTTCGGTGTCGAAGGCGAGGGCAGCAACTATTATGGGCTGTATGGTTTTACCTCGTTCAATGCCGTGCGATACTTTGAGAACATCGATGTGCCCGACACCACGATGGAGCGCAACGATGCCCCCGACATCTGCTATGTCATGTACCGCGATGTCATTGTCTTCGACCATTTCTCCAACCGCATCCGCATGCTCACCCTCACCGGTGGCGACGATGCTCAGGGGCAGCGTACGCTCGACACGCTTGCCCGTCTCTTGCAGCAGCCCGGCCAGTGCTACGAGTTTCATCCGGAGGGCGAGGTGACGAGCACCCTTACCGACGAGGAGCACAAAGCCAACATCCGTCGCTGTGTGAGCCACTGCCTGCGTGGCGATGTCTTCCAGATAGTGGTCTCCCGGCGCTTCTGCCAGCGCTATCGTGGCGACGACTTCCGGCTCTATCGCGCCCTGCGCAGCATCAATCCCTCCCCCTATCTTTTCTACTTCGATTTTGGTGGCTTCCGTATCTTCGGTTCCAGTCCCGAGACCCATTGCCGTATCGAGGGCGACCGTGCCTATATCGACCCGATAGCGGGCACCACCCGCCGGAGCGGCAATGCGGCCGAAGACAGGCGCAACGCTGAGTTTCTGCGCAACGATTCCAAGGAGAATGCAGAGCATGTGATGCTGGTAGACCTTGCCCGCAACGACCTGAGCCGCCATTGCGAGGACGTGCAGGTAGATTTCTACAAGGATATGCAGTTTTACAGCCACGTTATCCATCTGGTCAGCAGGGTGAGTGGCCGTCTCATCCATCCCGACGATGTCGAGGAGAAGTTGTGCGCCTTCTTCGACACCTTCCCGGCCGGCACGCTCTCCGGCGCGCCCAAGGTGAGGGCCATGCAGCTCATCTCTGCGATGGAGCCCCACAACCGTGGTGCCTACGGAGGCTGCATCGGCTTTGTCGGGCTCGACGGCAATCTCAATCAGGCCATTGTGATACGCACCTTTGTGAGCCGTAACGGCGAACTGTGGTTCCAGGCCGGCAGCGGCGTGGTGGCCAAGAGCAACGACGACTATGAGCTGCAAGAGTGCAACAACAAGCTCGGGGCGCTGACACGCGCCATCATCGAGGCAGAAAACATCTAACCACAAGTAAGTCCACGAATCATGTACACACCGCAAGTAGTAGTCATAGACAATTATGACTCGTTTACCTACAACTTAGTGCATCTGGTACGCCAGTTGGGTGCACAGGTTACCGTGTTGCGCAACGACCAGTTTGTCCTTGAGGCCCTGCAACCGTTTGACAAGATCATCCTCTCACCCGGGCCGGGCATTCCCTCCGAGGCCGGGCTCCTGCTCGATGTCATTCGCCATTATGCCGCCAGCAAGCCTATCCTGGGCGTATGCCTGGGTCATCAGGCCATTGGCGAGGTGTTTGGCGGACACCTCACCAATCTGGCCGATGTCTATCACGGCGTGGCCACCGAGGGCACCCAGTTGGGCAACGACCCTATCTTCGACGGCCTGCCCCGCCGTATCGTCATGGGGCGCTACCACTCGTGGGTGGTAGACCGTGAGGGATTCCCCGACTGCCTGGAGGTGACGGCCGAGAGTGATGAGGGCTATATCATGGCCCTGCGCCACCGCGAGTACGATGTACACGGCATCCAGTTTCACCCCGAGAGCGTGCTCACGCCGCAGGGAGCGACCATTGTGGCCAACTGGCTCCGGCGCTGAGCCACCTTTGGCAGTGCCTGAAGGTACCTTTATTCACCTGCCGGCAATTGGTGTACGGGCGTATGGCATTTGCCGTACGCCCGTATTCCATTTGCCGTACGGGCGTACACCAAATGCCGTACGGTCTCCCAATGCCACCTATCGGAGCGGTAAAAGCATGCCCCTACTGCTTTTTCTTGCTCAATTATGTAGGGCAAACAGAATTTTTTGCGTAACTTTGCACCAGCAATCGGTTCATAGACTGATTAAAAAGGGAATCAGGTGTAAGTCCTGGACAGTCCCGCTGCTGTAAGCAGCCCTTCAGAGATGAACAGTAGAGCCACTGTCTATGATAGGCGGGAAGGCGTTCATACTCGGGCTGTAAGTCAGAAGACCTGCCGGTTGCGCTGATTCATGTGATGCCGCCTGCGAGGACAGGCGTGTATCCGGTTAAAAGAGATTTTTATCACAAGGCATGAAGGCAATGAGGATGGCCATGCTTGTGGCGTGGGTATCGTTGGGCACAACGGCACCACCGGCTATGGCACAAGACGGCGATACCCTGCGCACCCACAGGCTTAGGGGGGTGGAAGTGTATGGCGACAGGCACCGCAATGCGGTGAAAAGTACGTCGCCGCTGCAGCTGATGGACAGTGGCGAGATGCTGAGGCTGGGTGTCACCGATATAGTCGATGCCCTGCACCGCATGCCGGGCATCAATCTGCGCGACTATGGTGGAGCCGGAGGACTGAAGACGGTTTCGGTACGGGGCTTTGGCGCACAGCATACGGGTGTGAGTTACGACGGGGTGCTGCTCAGCGAGTGCCAGAGCGGAGAGATAGATGTGTCGCGCTATGCGCTCGACCATGTGCAGTCGCTTCGGCTCACCGTCGGCGACAACGATGATATCTTTGTCTCTGCCCGTCAGGCGGCCTCGGCGGCTGTGCTCGCTATCGAGACCCTGAATGAGATGCCGGCAGACCGCACGGCGCATCTTACGATGCAGGCCAAGGTGGGCTCGTTTGGCTATGTGAGCCCGTTTGTACGCTATGTACAGCGTGTGGCAGACAGGCTGACCCTCTCTGCCACGGCCGACTATACGTATGCGGAGAACGATTATCCTTTTAAGTTGCGCAACGGTAGCGTGGTGACCCATGAGCGGCGCACCAACAGTCGTATGAACAGCGGCCATGCGGAGGTGGCAGCCCAATGGCAACCCAATGGCCGTAACCGTGTGTGGGGCAAGGTGTACTACTATGACAATGACCGCCAACTGCCCGGTATCGTGCGCCTCTATACCAATGTGTGCGGCGAGCGGCTGCGCGATCGCAACCTCTTTGCACAGGCCACGTGGCAGACCACGTCGGCCAACAGACAGATCGTGATGAAGACCACGGCCAAGTACAATTGGGCGGCTTCCATTTACCAAGATACCTTGAAGGTAAACCGCAAGGACGATGCCACCTATCATCAGCGGGAGGCGTATGCCTCGGTGGCGTTGCTCTATGCACCGGGGGGCAACTGGTCGATGGACTATTCGGCAGACTATGCTTTCAACAATCTGAGCAGCACGCTTCCCACTGACGTGCGCCCTTACCGCCACTCGGTGTTGCAGTCGCTGACAGCCAAATATGCCTCGCGCCGCTTGGTGGCACTGGCACGCCTGTTGGGGTCGCTGTACTACAACGGGGCGCGGCAAGGTGCATCGGCAAGGGAGATGAGGCGTCTGTCGCCGTCGCTGTCGTTGTCGTATCGGTTGCTTCCCCATGAGGCCCTCTATGTGCGGGCATCGTACAAGGATATCTTCAGGGTGCCAACATTCAGCGAGAGTTATTTTTTCCACTATGGCAGCACCGATTTGAGTCCGGAACAGACCGACCAATATAATATAGGTGTGACATGGATGCACCAATGGGCCGGTGGGGGCTCGCTGCAGGGCACGGTAGACGGGTATCTGAACCATGTCAAGGACAAGATAGTGGCCGTGCCGTACAATATGTTTGTGTGGCGTACGGTCAATGTGGCCAAGGTGACGGTGCATGGGGTCGACATGAGCGTCAAGGGCTTGTACCCCATAGGCCGGGGGCAGCGTATGGAGCTGTCGGGGGCTTACAGTTACCAGCGTGTGGCCAATCGTACGAATCCCGAATCGGAGCACTATGGCAAACAGATTGCCTATGCTCCTCTCCACTCGGGCAGTGCTGCACTCGGGTGGCTCAATCCGTGGCTCAACATGTCGCTCCACGGCACGGGTATCAGTGGCCGCTGGGCCAACAACAACCATTATGAGGGTACGCATATAGGCGGGTACTGGGACTTGGGGGTAACCGCGTACCGCGCGGTAAAGTTTTGGGGGGCGGAAGTGGAACTGCGCGTGGACGTGAAGAATATCCTCGGCAAACAGTATGAGATTGTGGCCAACTATCCGATGCCCAGGACGGCATGGATGGTGGGGGTAAAGGTGAAAGGCTTTTAAAGGTAAAAAGGTAAAAAAGTAAAACGGTAAAACGGTATAAAACATCCCGTTGATGGAATCAATCAAATAACAATTTATATTAATAAAAACAATGAAAAAGTACCTATTAAGTTTGGCAGTGGTGCTTGCGGGCATCACGCTGTTGGCCTCTTGTGATGACAACGATGGCCCCTCTTATCAGTATGTAACTTACAGCAATGGTGCCTATGTGGTGAATGCGGGCAACATGGGTGGCGACATAGACGGAACGCTCACCTATATAGACTACACCACCCACACGGCTTATCAGAAGGTGTTCCAAAACGCCAATGGTGGGCAGAGTCTTGGCAATACCGTTAACGATGGATTGGTCTATGGTGACAAAATCTATGTGGTAGTGGACCAGGAAAACACCATCGAGGTGCTCGACAGGGTAACACGCAAGCGTATCAAGCAGATCAGTACCACCGCTATGCTCGGCCTCAAGGAGGGTACCAGTCCGCGGCGCATCATTGCTGGCGGCAACAGCATCTTCTTTACCACCTATGGTGGCGTGGTGGCCCGTGTGGACACGCTGGCTTTCAATCTGCAAGACAAATACACCGTAGGTTCTTATCCCGAGGGACTGATGGGTGTCGGTAATTATCTGTATGTGGCCAATTCGGATTATGGCAACGGCAACGGTACCATCTCCATCGTCGATTTGGCATCTGCCAATGTGAGCACGGTCAAGGTGGAGGGTTTGAACAATCCGAAAGAGTTTTTCATGACGCAGAGCAATCTGTATGTGCTCGACATGGGTATCTATGATGCCAGCTGGAATCAGACCGGTTGCGGAATCTATCGGATGACAGGAACCAGTTCGGCAACGCTCGTGGCCGAGGCAACAATGGCTGCACAGTATGGTGAGAAACTCTATCTCATCAACAATGCCTACGGTGTGGTGACAGAGCCTGTCTATTCGGTTTACGACACATCGTCTGGTTCGCTCACAGCACTCAAACTCTCGGAGAAAGTGGAAAGTCCGGCTGATATCAAGGTGGATCCCGTCACGGGGCATATCTTTGTGCTCTCTTATCAGATGGGAGATTATGGCTATGCGGACTATAATGCCAATGGCTATGTGGTGGAATATGATGCACAAGGCAACAAACTGCGTCGCTACGATACGGGAGTAGGTCCCACTACGATGTTCTTTGATGCGGGAATCCGTACCGAGGAGGTGAAGTAATGAGGTTAAAAACATCTGCTGATGACTGACAGACGGATAGCTGTTGCGCTGTGTATGGTTGCCCTAATGGCCTGCATGGCGGCCTGTGGGGGCAAAGGTACGCATCATGGTGTGGCGGAAGAGGGCGATACGGTCCGGTTCCGCTACGCCACGTTGCTGACGGTGGTGCGCTATCCCTCGCATATCCACGTGGAAATCAAGAATCCCTGGCGCAAGGGTGCGACGCTCCGCGTCTACGATTTTGACAAGCCGATCGAGAGGGCTGTGGTGACCACCACATCGCACTGCCGGCTGCTGGACGACCTCGGTGCCGTGGCGGCGATTGCGGGGGTCTGCGATGCGCAGTACATCCATGTTCCTGCCATACAGGAGCGGTTGCGTCGCAAGTTGCTGGCAGACTGCGGCAACAGCATGAGTCCGGAGGTAGAGGTCATCGTGGATAGCAAGGCCGATGCCGTGGTGGTGTCGCCTTTTGAGAATAACGGTGGCTATGGTCTGTTGGAGAAACCCGGCATTCCCATTATCGAGGCAGCAGACTATATGGAGCCGTCGGCGATGGCTCGAGCGGAGTGGATGAGGCTCTATGGCATCCTCTTCGGTAAGGAGCACGAAGCCGATTCGCTCTTCCACGTAGTGGACAGCACGTATCAGGCACTCTCCCGGCAGGCAATAAAATGCCCTAAAGGACGTTCTATCTTAACAGAGCGCAAGACGGGGAGCGTATGGTACTGTCCCGGCGGCCAAAGCAGTATGGGCAGACTGATTGCCGATGCCCATGGTGCCTATGCTTTTGCTGAAGACGGGCATAGTGGGTCGCTTGCCTTGCCTTTTGAGCAAGTATTGGACAGGGCTGGCGAAGCTGACGTATGGGTGCTGGTGGCCAGTGGCGCACCGCTTCCTACCCGCAGTTCGTTGGCGGCCGAGTATCATGGCTACGAGGGCATCAAGGCGTTTCGTACGGGTGAGGTCTATGTGTGCGATGCATCGTCTACAGCCTATTTTGAAGAGGTGCCTTTCCGTCCCGATTACCTCTTGCGCGACTTGATACAACTCCTCCATCCGGGTCTTGACCTTGGTGGATACAGGTATTATCGTCAGATTGAATAGATATATTGTTTGTCTCTTGGGATTGGGCGTGTCGGTGTGTTTGCTGTTTGCGCTCAATCTGGTGGTGGGAAGCGTTGACATCCCGCTTGGTGAGGTGTGCAGCATCCTGACGGGTAACGGATCGATGCATACGAGTTGGAACTTCATCGTACTCGAATCGCGCTTGCCGCAGGCCATCGTGGCCTTGTTGAGTGGGGCGGCTTTGGCGGTGAGCGGCTTGCTGCTTCAGACTACGTTCAAAAACCCCTTGGCAGGGCCAGACGTGTTTGGTATCAACGGGGGAGCCGGACTTGGCGTGGCACTGGTCATGTTGCTCTATGGCGGCAGTGTGGTGGCGGGTAGTTTCAGTCTCACGGGCAGTATCGCCATCCTCCTTGCCGCATTTGTCGGGGCAATGGCAGTCACAGCCATTATCCTGTTTTTCTCAACGCTGGTACACAGTCGTACCATGCTGCTCATTGTCGGCATCATGGTGGGCTACCTGTCGTCATCGGTCATTTCCCTGCTCAATTTTTTTGCCACGCAAGAGGGGGTAAAGTCGTATCTTGTGTGGGGAATGGGGCACTTTGGCGGCGTGTCAATGGCACAGCTCCCTTTGTTCAGCATCCTTATCTTGCTGGGATTGGGATGTTCGATGCTGCAGGCGAAACCGCTCAATGTGCTCCTGTTGGGAGATGCGTACGCCGAGAACTTGGGTGTACGCACGGTGGCCGTGCGCCGACGGTTGTTGGCTGTGACGGGCCTCCTTACGGCCGTCGTCACAGCCTATTGTGGTCCCGTGGCTTTTATCGGACTGGCGGTTCCGCATGTGGCACGATTGCTGTTGTGTACGGATGATCATCGCCGGCTCTTGCCGGCTACCATATTGGCAGGTGCGGGAGTGGCATTGGCCTGTAATGTGGTGTGTTTCCTGCCAGGAGAGGGAGGGATGATTCCGCTGAATGCAGTCACTCCGCTGTTAGGGGCTCCGATTGTGATTTATGTGATAGCCAGAAAACGCTGAAAAGATCATGGGAAAGATTTATACCAAGCATGGGGACAATGGTGCTACAGGACTTTTGGGTGGCGAACGAGTGCCCAAGACGGATGTAAGGGTGGAGGCCAATGGCGTGATAGACGAAGTGGTGGCGCTCTTAGGAGTGGTGCGTGCCCATAGGCCGGAGGTTGACAGCGAGCGTAGCCTCATAGAGGCCATACAGCTGCAGCTCATGCAACTGATGGGGCACGTGGCCGCATCGGGCAAGAAACCACTGACGGGGACGGACGCAATCTTGGCTCAGATGGAAAAAACCATCGACTCGATGACAGACGGCCGCAAGTTCTCTTTTGTGGTGCCGGGAACAGATGTGGCCGAGGCATGGCTGCATGTAGTGCGTACCAAGGTGCGTACAGCCGAGCGCAGATTGTGGGCCGTGCATGCCGTTTATCCGTTGTCAGCAGCAGCCATGCAGTTTATGAACCGCCTTTCCGACTATCTTTTTGTCTTGGCGGAAAGTGGGAAAGGCAAGTGAGCATCTGCACGGTTGGGTGCCATGCAGCGCATTCAGAATGTGCTGTTGTCGAACAGCTTCCCTTTTATATCAATGATTTCATAAGTCTTGATAGGGGTGTCGTCATCCAAGGTTATCCTTTGTTCGTATGCATCCCACGACCTTATGGTTCCTGTATGTGTGGTGTATTTTCCGCCCTCCTTATGTGGGTCAGGAATGAAGTAGGTGATGCTGACGCACGGATGCTCGTTGAGATGCGCTAAAAGCAACGATAGTTTCTGGTTGAGCATCTCGTACTCGCTCTCAGACAGTTCTATCTTCTTATCTGTAAGCCTTGCCGTTTCGGTGATGGCCGCGCTGTGTCCTGTCAGGGCCGCAAAGGGTGCGAACTGAGCAGCGCGCTGATACATGGTCATTTGCGGTCTCACCTTAGATACGTGGTGGGGCAAGTCAATGATATGGGTGTATTGATCCATTTACTTTTTAATCTTTAAATGAGAGGCGGACGCACGA
>JBJEAU010000057.1:0-13833 GCA_051869355.1 Prevotella sp.
CACTATGTGAAAACAAATAGAAAAAAAATCACCCCTTTTGAACACCAATGGGCCTAAAGGGGTGAGAGGATGGGGGTTACTTGAGATGTTTCTTGAGCAGTTTGCCCAACTCCAGATAGCCTTTCTCATTGGGATGGAGACCGTCTTTCTCAAAGCAGGCGGGGTCTATCTTGCCGGACCCGTCTTTGAGCAACAGGCAGGAGGTGAGGTCTACCAGTTCGGTCTTGTCGTCGACCACCAGTTTCTGCTCCAACAGTTGGTTGATGCGTGCCACCTTGGCTTCGCGGTTGCGGGCGGGATAAATCTTGAGCACATGCAACTGGGCCTGGGGCTGGCGCTGACGGATGAGTTGGGCAAGATCGGCCACGCCTTGGGCTATGTCGGCCTCTTTGTCGGCATAATTGTTGATGCCAATGAGCAGACAGATATGTTTGGGACTGCATCCCTCCAACTCTCCGTGGAAGATACGCCAGTAGACATTCTCGATACGGTCCCATCCGAAACCCATATTGGTGACACGGCGCTTGCCAAAGGTCTTGGCCCAGGCACTCTTGCCATTGTTGACACCATAGGCAGGCTCGCCACCCCAGAAGTGGGTAATGGAGTTGCCGATGAGCAGTATCTCGGGGTCGGTGGTACGGTTGAGCTGCAGCACGCGGTTGTGGCGAATGCGCCACTCGTAACATCCGTCACGCCGCTGGGTCACAGGGGGATAACGCTTGCTGGCCTGGTCTTCGGGAAGCATCTCGCGAATCTTGGCTTCGTAGGCGTTGGCGTAAGCCCGGTTGCCCAAATCGTTGGGATGGCCTCCCTCTACCATGTCGTCTTCGGTGAAGCGGATGTCGCTCTTGGGCATGTAGTACAGGTTAGCCACGCCCTCGGCCTTCAGCTGGTCATAGGCTTTGCGCAACGCCGCATTGCCTCGCTGGTACTTGGCGTTGACATTGGAACGCAACACGCTGTCGGGGATGGGATGGCACTCGACAAGGAGGATGGGGGCAGCGGATTTGGCACGCAACTTGCGCACACCCTCGGTGGCACGCTTGATAATCTCGTCGGCCTTGAGGTTGAAGCTGTTGGGGATGGGGTCGAGGATGTAGGCTCGTGCATCTATCTCAGACAACATATCGAACATGACAGGCTCCATATAGGCCGATCCGGAGAATCCGAGGTTGATAACGGGGTACTCCAACTCGCGCTCCACGATGTTGGTAATCATCATACCGGGTCGGGAAGCGGAAGCTCCTTGGATAATAGAACTGCCATAGACAACGACGGGTCGCTCGATGGACTGCGGGATGAAATGGAAGTCGGCTCCACTGTCAATACCGATTTCCAAGAACTTCAGCGTATTATATCCGGGCAGGTACAGGGTATATTCAAGACCCCGCGACTTGTAACTGGGAAATGTCAGGTTTTTCCATTCATAGGTGATGGTGTCCTTCTTCCATGAGCCCATCGCATGGGTACCAATCCAGTGGGTCTTGCCGTCGGCCGTCTTGCCATAAAGGTCTACACCGGAATGGCCCATAGGAGCCATGTTCTTCATCCAAGCGCCAGCGGTCTCCACGCCATAGCGTACGCGGATGCTCTTGGAGGTGGAAGAGAAACGTACGATAAGACCCGCGTCGTTGCGGGAGAGTTTCCAAACGCCCTGCGGGATAGTGGCCTCGAAGCGGGCGGGCAAACGGTGGTAACTCTTGCCTATCTCCTGATTCCACCAACGGCCGGAGATACAGGGTTCTTCCTCGTTCATGGGATTCATCCACTGCACTTGGGCAGGGAGTTGTACGCTGACAAGAAATGTCAGCAACAAGGTAAAAATGTGTTTCATGTTTTTGGTTGTTTTTATAGGGTTGATATTAGTTGGCTATCAGTTATTCAAAATAGAACGTGAGCACGATCATCTTGGTCTGCACCTCGCTCACCGATTTGGCATAGGGTATCAGATTGGCGTCCTTGAGCTTGGAAGCATGGTCGGTATCGAGACTGTTGATGAGGCTGAACATGAATTTGAGCTCCGGGCGAAACTTGAAGTAAGGGAGGTAGAAATCGCAGCCCACTCCTATTTCGGCGAAAGTATCATAGGGTTTGAGTTTGACGATGTCGTCGTCCTTACCACTGAGATTGAGCATGGGATTGATACCGGCGAGCAGATAGGGGCGATGGTTGTTGAAGCGGGGCGCCGCACAAATCAGTTCGAATGCAGAAGACACATAGACCGTCTTCAAATCCTGATACTGGGTAGCCGGTTTGCCGTCGGCATCGGTCTGCGTGAGGTTGCGGAAAGCTAAGTGTCGGTTGCCGAAATAAAGCGCCGGGGCTACACGAAACTGGAATGTCTTGCTCAATCGAAACTCTCCCAATACGCCAACGGTGAGACCTGCATCCCAACGGTCTTGGTCTGTGGTAATCAACACTTCTGACGTGGTGCCGTCTTCGTGGGTCACCATTTGGGGACCAACATTAAGCAGTTCCAAGTCCTGAAAATGAGTGCCGACAAGAATACCAAAATGGAACGGGCGGAGGTCGGTATAGGGCCTATTCTCCACCTTACGCTCCTGCGCTGTAACCATCACGGTACACAGACACAGCAGAAGGATGATGCCAAATATTCGTTTCATCTTTCTATATAATAACGCCAAACGGGTAATGATATTGTATCAATATCTATTTTGAAAAAGTATAAATAAAATAAATATCACTCACTATTTGTAGGTATCTAAAAATTAAATTGTATCTTTGCACTATCCATCGGCAGGTATCAACTGCCCCTGTGAAGTACATATTATTAACAAACAAATATTTATCGATTATGGCTTACGTAATTAGTGACGACTGCATCGCATGCGGTACCTGTATTGACGAGTGTCCTTCTGGCGCTATCTCTGAGGGCGACAAGTATTCTATCGACCCCGATGCCTGCACAGAGTGCGGCACATGTGCAAGTGTATGCCCCAACGAGGCTATCAGCTTGGCAGAGTAGTCCCTGTTTGATACGACAGACACAATCGGCTTCATGCTCACAGAGTGTGAAGCCGATTTTTTTGACCTTGTCCACCAATACCCGGTTATGCGCGGGACGCTTACTTTCCATCTCACGACAGCAAACACGAAAAAGGGATGCGCAAGACACGCATCCCTCCTATATTGATAAGAATAAATAGTTATTTACTGAATTCCCAAAGCCTGCTTGGCAGTCTCATTCTCAGGATCTAACTCAAGCACCTTGTTCCAATAGCCGTCTGCTGTGGCCTTATCATTCTGCAGCAGATAGTAGTAACCCAGGTAACGGTAAGCCTCTATCAGACGGGCATCGTCGTTCTTGGCCTTGGTAGCATGTCCTTTGATAATCTCAATGAGCTTCTCATAGTGAGGCTTGGCAGCACCTGTCTTGGTCTCAGGGTCAAGAGCGAAACCAATATGTGCACGCTGATAAGTAGCAAAGTCAGCATACTCGGCAAAACGCTCAGCGATAGTAGCATAGACTGCATCAGCCTTCATCAAGAGAGCTACCTTGTCGTCACCCTCAACCTTCTCAGCCTGATCGGTGTACATAGAAGCCAACTGGCCATAGTCGTAGGCAGTCACCTTATCCTTCATGCTGTCAAGATACTTGTTGTAAGTAGCAGCAGCATTCTCGATGTCACCCTTCTCGCTATAAGCCTTGGAGATGCTCTTCAAAGCTCCCTGAACAAGTTCTGCATCATCCGGCTTAGCCTCAATGGTCTTCTGGAACATCTCGATAGCCTTGTCATACTCCTGATTGCCGAAGTATGCGTGTCCATAATAGAGGTAGTCGTTCTCGCCAATTTTCACTTTCTCAGAATTGAACAGCGCATCGGCAGCCTTCAAAGCTTCACCATAATTCTTCAACTCAGTCTGGTTGAAGAACACCAAACGGTTCAAACCAGCGTTCTTGGGGAATTTGCTGGCACCAAACTGGGCAATACCAAGACTCTTCTCGTAGTCTTTCCTGAGATAGCAGTCAGTAGCATAGCTTGCAAGCTGATAATCCTCCATCTTATTACGGTCTACCTTGTCGTAATACTCGATGGCCTTGCTCAGATTACCTGCCTTATCGTAAATCTCAGCAGAAATGATGTCAACAGGATAATCAGGACGAACCTTGCGGAGCTCTTCCAACTTAGCCACAGCAGATGCAGGGCTAACTCGGCTGTTCACCTGCGCATAGCGTCTGTAACCATCTACACCCTTGGGATCCATCATTGTAGCCTGCTCAAACCAACCTGAAGCAGCACCACCATTATCCTTAGCTACCTCAACATCGCCAAGGAGTACATAACCAGGACCATAGTGCTGGTTGACCTTGATAGCCATCATACCCAACGCTTGCGCATTGACCGTGTCCTTGATGTCGAGATAGGCACGTCCAAGACCTGTAAGCGCCTCAGCATTCTTCTTGTAGGTCTTCTTGAATTCCTTTACTTGGTCCTTAACAGCCACTGGATTGTTTTTGTTGGCAACAATAAGCTTAGCGATGTTCTCTACATCTGTCTTCACGTCCTGTGCCACTGCGGGAGCGCTGAAACCTGCGATCAGAGCTCCGATGAAAAAATATTTAATCGCTCTCATAATCTATTACTTTAATACTTTAATACTCTTATGACGATTGGAATCTTAATCAAGTTAACTTAATCGGTGACTTTAACATCCCTTATGACTATATTGCCTTGTACTGGCAGCAATCCAGACTTCAGCACCACGAGTTGGCCCTTGGGCGAAGTGAGGAAGTTGGCAAATCCCCACGGAAGCCCACGCATCGGATCGTTGAGCAAAGCATAAATGGTACGGCACAAAGGATAGTTACCATTATATATATAATATTGATACGGTTTCCAGCTGTTGGCAGGCGTAGCCTCGTCAACACGGCTTACCGACATCGTACGGATATTCTTTTTGAAAGTAAGGTTGGTGGTATCGCGCTTGTCATTAAGCCAATTGCTACCGATAATGCCTATCGCATTGGGTGTCTTCTCCACATAATCCACCACATCTGCTGTCTTATTGGTAGCTACCACATTGGGATTGGCAAAAGGCTTGCCACCCAAAATACTGTCTTCGGCGAAATGGACGGTACTTGATTTCTTGTTGTCGAACACCACGATGATATCCTCTTTCATCGCTTTGGGGTTCAACTCGTTCCACTTCGTCACTTTTCCACTTAATATATCTGCTATATTCTTAACAGAGATACAAGTGTCAGGATTGTTTACATTAACAATCAGTGCCAATCCATCATAAGCAAAGGGGATGGCACGTGGATTGAAACGGCGATCGCGAAGATTCTGCCGCTCATTGTCCTTGTAGTCACGCGCGGTAATCGCAAGGAAAACCTTGCCCTTAAGGAGCATGTTGACCGCATCGGACTCGCTTGTATAAACGGGTCGCAAGGTTGCCAACTTGTGAGTAAACTCAAAAAGCTGAACTTCCTCATCGACAATGGGGCTAAAACTTTCGTCAGAGGCGAAACTAATCACCCCTGACGAAAATGTGTCTGTTCTACCATTCTTTTGCTTCTTGTTGGAGCAAGAAGCAAAAAGAATGGCGAATAGTGCTAATCCTACGAATATGTAAGATGTCTTTTTTCTCATTGAAATTACTGTAATCTGAATGCAACAGGTACATTGAACTTCACACGTACGGCAGAACCATTCTGCTTACCGGGCTGCCACTTAGGCATAGACTTAACCACGCGCACAGCTTCCTTGTCGAGTGAGGGGTCTACACCACGTGCTACATGCACGTCTGAGATAGAACCGTCGCGCTCAACCACGAATGCTACAACGACACGGCCTTGTACACCATTTTCCTGGGCAACAACCGGGTAGTGGATGTTCTCTGACAGGTACTTCATCAAGGCTACCTGACCACCGGGGAACTGAGGCATCTGCTCTACGATATCGAATACCTTGGCTTCTTCCTCGTGCTTGGGAGGCTCAGGCTGTGCAATCACTTCCTTAGCCTTCAGCACTTCACCGTTTGCATCATCATTACCCTTGACATCAAAGGTACCGATGGCAGTCTTGGTCTCCATCAACTGATCCTGTGTCTTGATTTCGTCCTCAGGCTTTACCTCATCGTCTTTCTTGATGACAGGTGCGGTAAACTTGATAGAGCTCTTCACGCGCTCTACCACCTTCTCTGGCTCAATCTCAACCTTCTTCTGCTTCACCTCAGCCTTCTTCTTAGGCTGATCCAAAGCAGTAAGCTCAGTTACCTGTGTAATAGCAACTTTAGCACGCTGCTCGTCTACGATATTCTTGACCGTGAGGACAATAAAACCGATGATAAGCAGTACGATAACTGCGATGATAGCTATGATGTTACGCTTGGTAGTACCCTTACGGAGCTTGTATGCACCGTATGCTTGGTTTCTTCCTTCGAACACTAAGTCAACCCAGTCGTGCGATATCAAATCTATTTTCGACATAGTCTATATGTTTTTAATTGTTCAACAATAACGACCGCTTACTTCACGCCAACTTTGTCGAGAAGCTTCTGATCGTCTGGGTTAATCTTATCTATCACGTATTTACCAATGCTACAGAGTTGCATCTCGTCGAGAGCATCAATCAGATTCTGATAAGCAGCTGTATCAGTAGCCTTGATGATGATGGTCATTGTAGAAATCTTCTGTCCGTCGATTTCACCACCCTTAATCTTCGACAACTCCTTGTTATAGAGAGAGTCGGGATAGTTGGGGTTGTTGACCTTCTTTTCATCGAGCTTGGCCTTAGCCAACATTACTTGCTGTACAGGCTGTGTACCGTCTTCTGTGACGTGGGTAATGAGGACCTTGCGGATTCCATCCTTACCCCAAGTAGTCTTCTTCAAGCATGTAGGGTCGTCATACTTAGGAATACCAGCAACATAGTAAATCTGGTTGTCGCCAGCCACATAGATTGTAATGGTATATGAAGCTTTGGCAACCGACTTATCCTGTTCTGTCTGGTTCTTGTCGTTACTCGGCATACTCAACTCCATTGTCTGAGGCTTGGCCAAAGACGTACAGAGCATGAAGAACGTGATGAGAAGCATCATCATATCCACCATAGGCGTAAAGTCTACGCGGACATTCATCTTCTTTTGTTTACTTGCTTTCTGCTTTGCCATTCTTTAATCCTCCCCAGTTTTAAATGAAGTGATCAGATAGTAACGGTTCTGGCTCATATCCTGAAGCTCAGACATTACAGTTTTCACTACCTTGTATGGAGTATCTTGGTCGGCCTTGATAGCAATCTTCATGTCTTCGTTGACATTGACTGCCTCAGTAATCCACTGTTGGAACTCACTCTTGCCCTTCTTGCCAGTACCATCGTCGATACTGTCGGTGGGGATACCTTCCTTCTGGATAGCTTCTGTCATACTCTCCTCGGGAAGATTGAGATAAGCTGCCAACTTGTCCATGCTCACACCCAACATAGAGTGCTTCTTCAGCGCCTCAAGCTGGTTGCCATTCAGGTCCACTCCAAACTTTCCTGTCATTGCACTTACCACTGACATCAGGTCATTGGCATTGTCGATGGTCAAGAACACCTTGCCATCCTTGGCAACATGTACAAACAGGACATCCTTCTCTGGCACTTTGATCTCCGACACCGATCCAGGCGTGGTCACCTTGACTGGGTCATTCTTCACGAATGTTGATGTCAACATGAAGAATGTCAGCAAGAGCACCATCACGTCCGACATAGGAGTCATGTCGATCCAGACGTCGTTCTTCTTAATTTTTACTTTACCCATAGCGATAAGTTTTTAAAGGGTTAGCAAAAATTAAGCCTCTTCTCCGTGGTTGGCTTCGTATGTCTGTGCAATAGTGTAACCAACTTCGTCGAGAGCGTAGGTCAGCTTGTCGATCTTGTTTGTAAAGAAGTTATAGATGACTACAGCAAACCAAGATGTCAAAATACCTGATGCTGTGTTAACCAAGGCCTCAGAAATACCAGTAGAAAGTGCCTGAGAGTCAGCACCACCACCAGCAGCCAAAGCGGCGAATGAACGGATCATACCCACAACGGTTCCGAACAAGGCGGTCAACGTACCGAGGGTAACGATGGTAGCCACGATAGGAAGGTTCATCTGGAGAGTAGGCATCTCGAGCTGAGTAGCCTCCTCGTGAGCCTGCTGAATCTTAGCCACCTTCTGGCTCTTCTTGATACCGGTAGTCTTCTCCATCTCCTCGTAGGTTGAGAGAGAAGCAGATACCACGTTAGCTACAGAACCCTGCATCTTGTCGCAGAGCTTGTGAGCCTCAGCGAAATCACCCTTTCTAACGGCAGCCTTCACCTGTGCAGTGAATTTAGCCAAAGGCATCTTACCGAAAGCAGAGCGCAGAGCGAGGTAACGCTCAACACCGAGAGAGATAACAGTAAACAACAGAGTAAAGATCACAGGAACGACGATACCACCCTTGTAGATAGTACCCAAAAGGTTAGCAGGCTCACCGCTGTTGTCGCCGCCGTGGAAGTTAGCGCCATTTCCGAGGAAGAGCTCATAGAAAGCTACTGCCAAACCGAAACATACAACGATGATCCAAATTGCATCTCTTACTCCCTGAAAGCCCTTCTTTTTGGGGCTTGCTGTTTTTTGTGTAGTTGCCATAAATTTTACAATTAAATTAGTTATTAATAAAAAAATGTATAAATCCGTCTAAAAGTTAAATTATTATTGATTGTAGCTTTGTGTATTCAATGCTATTCTGTATGCAAATATAACAATTTATGGGTTAGAAAAAACCTAATTAAGGAGTTTTAACACCAATAATTTTCACTTCTATCAACAAAAGGCATTATCGGAGTTTTCCCAAAGCACATTTGATACGTCTCATCGCCTCGCGGATGTTGTCATCGCTCGTGGCATAACTCATGCGGAAGCACTCCGGATCGCCGAAAGCATCGCCTCCCACAGTGGCCACATGAGCCTCTTCGAGCAGATACATGGCCAAGTCTGACGAGGTGGCGATGGTACGCGCGCCATCGGTCTTGCCAAAGAAACTGCTGCACTTGGGGAACAGGTAGAAGGCTCCCTGCGGCTCGTTGACCTCAAGACCGGGAATATCGCGGGCCAACTCAACAATCAGATTCCTACGACGTTCAAAGGCCAAGCGCATCTCCTCCACACAACTTTGGTCGATGGTATAGGCTGCCTCTGCCGCTTTCTGGCTCACCGAAGACGGGCCGCTGGTGTACTGGCCCTGCAGTTTGTTGCATCCCTTGACGATCCACTCAGGCGCGGCAATATAGCCGATACGCCATCCAGTCATGGCATAAGCCTTGGAGACACCATTGACAATGATGGTGCGCTCGCGCATACCCTCAAACTGGGCGATACTCTGGTGAGCACCCGTATAATTAATGTGCTCATAGATTTCATCGGCCAACACATACACGTCTTCATGGAGCAGAATCACCTCGGCGAGGGCACGCAGTTCCTCTTTAGAATAGACGCTGCCCGTAGGATTGCTTGGTGAGCAGAGAATAAGCATGCGTGTCTTCGGGGTAATGGCCTGCTCCAACTGCTCAGCCGTCATCTTGAAGTCCTGCTCAAATCCCGCCTCCACAATAACTGGTGTGCCGCCGGCCAACTTGACCATCTGCGGATAGCTCACCCAATAGGGGGCAGGGATAATCACCTCATCGCCGCTATTCACCAGCGCCATCACCGTGTTACATACGCTCTGCTTGGCACCGTTAGACACCAGAATCTCATGGATGCCGTACGTCAGCCCATTCTCATTCTTCAGTTTCCGGGAGATAGCCTCACGCAACCCGGCATAACCAGGCACAGGAGAATACCTGGAATAGTTGTCGTCGATAGCTTTCTTGGCTGCCTCCTTGATAGGCTCGGGCGTGTTGAAATCGGGTTCGCCCACACTCAAGTTAATGACATCCACACCTTGTGCCTTCATCTCGCCGCTCTTCTGCGACATGGCCAGCGTGGCAGATGGCGCCAGGCGGTTGATTCTATCTGAAAGTTGACCCATATCTATAATCTTTTAACAGTTCTTTTTATATACTGCAAAAATAAACATTTTATTCTTTAAACGAAAGAAAAAGCGCCTTAAATTAAGCACGGGGGCGATTTTTTAACGCATTCGACACATCAGCCCAGATGGAGCATGTGTCCCATGCGGTCTCGCTTGGTCTTGAGATAGCGCTCATTATAGGGATTGGGGGTAATCTCAATGGGCACATTCTCCACGATTTCCAGTCCATACGCCTCCAGCCCCACGCGCTTTACCGGATTGTTGGTCAGCAACCTCATCTTGTGCACATGAAGATGGCGGAGCATCTGGGCACCGCAGCCATAGTCGCGCTCATCAGGCTTGAATCCGAGATGCACATTGGCATCCACCGTGTCATAGCCCTCTTCCTGCAATTTGTAGGCAGCTATCTTGTTCATCAGGCCGATGCCCCGACCCTCCTGTTGCATGTAGACGATGACTCCCTTTCCCTCGCGGTCTATCATCTGCATGGCCTTGTGCAACTGCTCGCCACAGTCGCAACGCTTGCTGCCCAGGATATCGCCGGTGGCACACGACGAGTGTACCCTCACCAGCACGGGTTCGTCTTCGGCCCATTCGCCCTTGACCAGCGCGATATGCTCCAGCCCGTTGCTCTGCTGGCGGAAGGGTATCAGGCGGAAGTGCCCATAGTCGGTGGGCATGTCCACCTCATCTCCCACTTCGATGATCGACTCCCTACGCAGGCGATAGGCTATCAGGTCCTTGATGGTGATGATCTTCAGTCCCCACTCGGCGGCCAGCACCTGCAGCTCAGGCATACGCGCCATCGTGCCGTCCTCGTTCATGATCTCCATCAGCGCACCGGCAGGATAGAGACCGGCCAACTTGCACAGGTCTACGGCCGCCTCGGTATGCCCGCTACGGCGCAACACGCCGTTGTCCTGGGCATAAAGCGGATTGATATGACCCGGACGGCCAAAGGTCTGCGGAGTCGATGCCGGGTCGGCCAATGCCCGGATGGTCTCGGCACGGTCGTGTGCGGAGACACCCGTGGTGCATCCCTCCAGCTTGTCGATGGTCACGGTAAAGGGGGTACCCAACATCGAGGTGTTGTCTGCCACCTGATGGGGCAACTCCAGCTCCAAGCACCTGCTGATGGTGATAGGGGCACAGAGTACGCCCCTCGCATGCTTGAGCATGAAGTTCACTTTCTCGGCCGTTATCTTCTCGGCCGCGATGATGAGGTCGCCCTCGTTCTCGCGGTCCTCGTCATCGACCACAATGACAAACTTTCCTTCCTTGAAGTCACTGATTGCTTCTTCGATACTGCTCAGTTTGAAATCTCCCATATATATAAATATGTATAGTTGCTTAGGTTAGACATGTGCGAGGCCTATACGATGGCCTCTATGCGCGATATCACATTCGAGTTGGTCTGCCTGATGGTGCGCAGGTCGCGCAACAGCCGCAGACGGAATATCCACATGCGCAGATAGATAAATACGCCCACAGGAACAAACAGGCCGGCTATCACATTGAGCCACCGATGCTCAAAGGGGCGCGTGTGCGCCTTGACCGCCAGATACGGATAACCGTTGAGGGCATTGAGTATCACCTTGTCGCGCGTGTTAGACAGGTCTTCGATGATGGCCTCCAACCGCTCGCTGATGCGCTCAATCTCGTGGTCGGGCTTATATCGGAAGAACACCCGTATCACATTGGGGGCCGACTTCAGGTTGTGCTCTCTCGAATACTCGAGTATCTCGGCATTGATAGCACGCAACTTCTTGGCATCGGCCGCATACTCAGGCGTATCGATCACCACCTCCTTGCGGAAGACATGGCGCTTCACCCTCAGTCCCAAGGCCTTCATGGCCAAGTCTCGCCACAGTTCGAGGTTGAACACCATCGAGTCGTTGTTGGCCTTGTAGGTGAAGAAGATGGCGGTAGGTATCAGCACAGCCGGCGAGAGTCCCTTGCCAAACCACATCGCCCACATGCCGCCGCGCGCCATGCGGCTACCCGTATTCTCCAATATATAATATATAATGTACACGAGCACCGAAACGATGACGGGGATGCCCAGTCCACCCTTGCGGATGATGGTGCCGAGCGGCGCACCGATAAAGAAGAAGACCAGACACGACAGTGCCACCAGGAACTTGTCTATCGCCTCAATCTCATGTCGGCGTATCAGCACGTCGGCATCGGCAGTAATGAGTTGCTTAAACTCCAGATCGCTCGTGGCTGTCTGCACGGTAGCAAGCGCATTGTTCACCACATCCCGCTTTTCCTGTGCCGTCAATTTTGCATACACGCTGTCCACCTGAGTCTTGCCCTTGGCGATGAGCGCAGCGGCCTGCTTGGCACCGGCGGGGGTCACGCTGTCTTGCTGGTAATACGACATGCGGGCGTAGCGCAGATAGTCTTGCGCCAGCGTGTCATAATGTTGGTTGAGCGAATCGATATCCCTCCGCAGCTCCGCCAGACTCTTTCCACGCGCATTGTTGGACAGGTTAGAGGCGTCCATCAGGTTAAAGTCGCCGTCAAAATCGAGCACGATGCGCTTGGCGGTGAACGTCTCCCGGCGGTAAGGCACCGAAGCATTGTTGCCGAAACTCTGCTGCTGCATGTTCTCGAACCACTCGCCGCTCCACAGCGTGAGCAGCAGGTGTTTCTTCTCGGCAGTAGACTGCAGCATACCCGAGTCGGCCAGGATGATGGCCTGGTCCTCGTAACTGGCCGTCATGCGATAGATCATGATGCCGTACAGTTTGCCGGTCTTCATGTCTTTTTTCTGCACATACAGGTTGCAGTTGGGGATTCCGCTGTAAAAGATGCCTTCCGGAATCTCCAGTTCCGGACTCTTCTGCTTCATTGACACGAGCAGCTGCGCCAACTTCTGGTTGGCCTTCGGACCGATATTGTTTTGGAAAACAAACGACACGCCCATCACCAGCACCGAGCATACGATGAGCGACCTGAACGTCTGCATGAGCGAGATGCCGGCCGCGCGGATGGCGGTAAGCTCGCTGCTCTCGCCGAGGTTGCCAAACGTGATGAGCGACGACAGCAGAAGCGCCAGCGGCAGGGCTTGGGGCACAAACATCAGTGCCATGTACCAGAAAAACTGGCCCAGCACGTCGAGCGTCAAGCCCTTACCTATCAGTTCGTCGACAAATCTCCACAGAAACTGCATCATCAGCACGAAGAGGCTGATGAAGAATGTGCCCGCAAAGAGAAGGCTGAACTGCCTAAGTATGAAGATATCTAATTTCTTTACTCGAAACATGTTTCGTATCATTGCTACGCATGCGCGTATCTTTGGCTGCAAAATTAGCATAAAAATATCACATTCCACCTATTTTATCCATTTTTTTCATTTCATTTTCGCCCCCGCTTCAAGAGAGCGAGTGAGTTGCAGCGCACGCTCCCTTGTAATCTCCTCAATGCCAAAAGAATGTGACAAGGATTCCCTCGCCCCGTGGAAGAGGGATAGAGTGAGGGCAATAGTATGGATTCATCAATTGGTTGCAAGTCAATTAACCCTGTTTGTTGAACCTATATGCCGCATTTAGGCACCGTAAAGGTGGCATTTAGGTGGGCTAAATGCCGCATTTACGATTCCCGTTGACACCTATGCCCCTCCCCCAGCCACCCCAAAACACCCCTTGGCAACCGCCTTTCACCTTTCGCAAAACCACAAAATGCAGATAATCGTGAAGAAAAGTGCCAAAAATTTTGGCCATCCAAAAAAAAGTATTACCTTTGCATCCGCAAACAAGCAATGATGGCGGGATAGCTCAGCTGGTTAGAGCGTCGGATTCATAATCCGGAGGTCGTGG
>JBJEAU010000058.1:0-2674 GCA_051869355.1 Prevotella sp.
ATCCGCTTACTGCGATACATATCGGCGTGCAGCACACGGCGCACCAACGACATCACCCCTGTAACCAGCGTGAGCAGAATCATGTAAAGCAGGCCGATATGCAGGCCGCTTAGCGCGAGGATATGACTGCCACCAGCCACCGAATAGTCTTGTTGCTGTTCTGTGGAAATCATCGACTTGTCGCCCAAAGTCATAGCCGAAAGTAGGGCGAGTGTCCGCGATTCCCAGCCAAGCGACGCATAGCGTGCCACCAATGCGTGTCGTTCGCGTAAGGCTGCCACCCGCACCCTCTGCAGCATCGACAACGAAACCATGCTTACCCGTTGGGGTTTCCATGCCCCACGGGGAATGTAGGTAGTGGCATGGAAAGCGTGTGTCTGAAGCCATCGGCGATAGTCAAAATGTCCACCCGTAAGTGCCTTGTCAACCGATTCGAGCACCGAGGTGGCTGCAATGCCGTCGCCTACTTTGAGTTTGAAAGAAGAAGCCTGCGCGGTATCACGCGCCAGCGTGGCACGCACCTTGATGGGAGAGCCACCGGTAAGCACCAGCAGGTCGCATCTCGCCACCTTGCCGCGCTCCTGCACGTCGCTCACCACCACGGCCTCATAGGTCACTGTCTTATCAGGACAGGCAACCTTCAGCTGTTGCTTGCTTCCGGCACACATCCAGATGCCGAAAAAAACGGTAGCAGCGTAGATGCCCACCCCACGCAACCACGGTTTCATGGGAAATGCCGACACTGCCACGATAGACAGCACCATATCGGCCGCCCATACCCACAGCGGAGCCTTGTCACCATAGGCATCTCCTATCACAATGCCCACCACCAAGGCAATGGCGACAGGCATGACAGGATGGTTGCGCCAGTTGTCGACTGTCTGCATGGGGGCTTCTTATCCTATGGTTTGCAGATAGGCCGCACACATCTCCGCACAGCGCTCTCCGTCGACACCGGCCGAAACAATTCCTCCTGCATAGCCGGCTCCTTCACCACAGGGGAAGAGTCCTCGCAACCGTATATGTTGCAAGGTCTCATGGTCACGCACCACTCTCACGGGAGCGCTGGTCCTCGTCTCGGTGGCGATGAGCGTGGCCTCATTGGTCAAGAAGCCATGAGCCTGACGGCCAAACACCTTAAACCCTTCGCGGAGCCGCGATGCGATAGGCTGTGGGAGCCAAAAATGAAGCGGACTGGATATGACACCCGGCGCATAACTGGTCTGTGGGAGGTCATAGCTCAGTTTGCCAGTCACAAAGTCTGCCATCCGCTGGCCGGGAGCCGTCTGCTGCATGTTACCCTGCTGCCAACACAGTTGCTCCAGTTCTTCCTGATAGCGCATCACGCGCAGACAGTCGTCGCCGGCCACGTCTTCGGGACGCAGTTCGACCACCATCCCTGAATTGCTCCATCGTGTACCTCGGTTTGAGGGACTCATGCCGTTGACCACAATCTGTTTGGGACCCGTGGCGGCAGGTATCACGAATCCGCCGGGGCACATGCAGAAACTGTACACGCCCCTACCCTCTACCTGGGTGACAAAACTATATTCGGCAGCAGGCAGGTACTTGCCCCTTCCCTGCTTGTTGTGATACTGTATCTGGTCTATCAGCGTGGCCGGATGCTCCAACCGCACGCCCACCGCTATGCCCTTGGCCTCCATTTCCACACGCGCGCTATATAGATAATGGTAAACGTCGCGGGCACTGTGGCCTGTAGCGAGAATCACCGGACCTTTCCACACACGTTCGGCACCCGTGGCCAGATTCTTGGCCTCGATACCGGTCACATGGTCGCCCTCTACCAAGAGGCCGGTCATCTTGGTCTGGAAATGTACCTCGCCGCCACTCCTGATGATGGTCTCACGCATGCGCTCGATGACCCCTGGCAGCTTGTCGGTGCCGATGTGCGGATGGGCATCGGCCAATATGGCCGTAGAGGCACCATGTTGGCAAAACACGTTGAGTATCTTGTCCACATTGCCACGCTTCTTGCTGCGCGTATAGAGTTTGCCGTCCGAATAAGCACCGGCTCCACCCTCACCGAAACAATAGTTGGACTCGCCATCCACCTGCTGGGTCTTGGTGATCAACGCCAAATCGCGCTTGCGGTCATGCACGTTCTTGCCGCGCTCCACCACAATGGGGCGCACACCGAGCTCTATCAGCCTCAGCGAGGCAAAGAGTCCGGCCGGCCCCTCACCCACCACTATGGCATGGGGCTTGTCAGACACATCGGGATAATGTGTTGGGGTATAGGCTTCGTCTTCGGGCATCTCATTGATGTAGACCCTCACCTTCAGATTGACGTAAATGGTACGCTGACGGGCATCTATCGACCGCTTGAGTACACGCACATGGCACACCGTCCGGGCATCAATGCCCTGCTCGTGTGCCAGATAGTCGATGATGGCCTGTTCTGAACTGGCCTGTTGGGGCAACACTCTGATTTGATATTCGGTAACCATAAGTGATAAGATTTGGACACAAAAGTACGAAAAAAACTCACAACTCCCAAGTCATCGTCCGCTTTTCGACAAATGTCGGTGCAACAACGCAATTTGTGGCCATTTGACAACCTCGTCAGACACCTTTTCCTATCTGTGAATGTTACTCCCTTTGACTTAATACAGATTTACTTTACACGGTTTTAACAATTAAAGAAAGGTGTAAA
>JBJEAU010000059.1:0-13532 GCA_051869355.1 Prevotella sp.
TTCGACAACTTAGACAACGATGACAACCGAAACAACAACATGGGTTGTTTGGGTTGTCACTGTTGTCGTTTTTATAGCAATTCGCAGAACAGGTGCTTTGGCCTCTGTAATCCGTTAAAATCGGTTAATGGAGAAAAAAAATACCGATTTATTCATTTGCTTCCTCTTTAAATAGGTATCTTTGTAGCACATAAAAAACAACCCGCCACCACGGACGGCAATCCCTTTGAGGGAATGGACGAGATATGAACCTGCCTCTCTGTGAGGGGAGACATTAATAGAATATTCATGAAAAAGAAACTAATGCTATTTTGTGGAGCTGCATGGCTGTGCCTTACCTCTGCATGCGCTTCCTCTTTGCCAGCCTCGGAGGAATCACTGTCCTCCCGTCAGACCGATTTCATCAACCTCATCAACATCAAGAATGTGCCGACAGGGGCATTAGTACGGGGCGAGGAACTGAATGTCTTTTCAGACATGGGTGCCTGGACAGGGTATGCGCTGCCCGTCAACGAGGTAGGACGGTATGCCGGGGCCTTTATCGGCCCGATGACGATGGACGGCAACGGCTGGATAGCCATCACACTGGCCCAGCCCTCTATCCGGGTAAACGGCAAGTCGTTTAACATGGCGCGCACCGTGCAGTATTCCCAATACTTGCCCGGACGGCTGATGCAAGCGTCGGCCAATGAGCAGCTCGCCTTCCGCACCGAACTGTGCTTCATCTCTTCGCGCACGGCCTTGGTCAAGGCAGAGGTGGTGAACCAGAGCACACAACCCATCACCCTCACATGGACCTGGCGTGGCGGCGCTTTCCCCAACATCTCCTCATGCCGCTTGGAGGACAAGACGGCAACCATCTGCCGCAAGAAAGACTCGCTGCAAGTGGCCATCCGCTTCGCCACAGCCTCACAACTGAAACCTGTGGGCAAAGACAGTCTGCTGGTGACAGAGACACAAGGCAAGGTACTACAACCGGGCGAGCGCTGTACAGCCCACTACCTCCAGACGGTGGCGCTGCCCAAGGAGGACCTGGCGGCCGAAATGGCCCGATGGGAGGCAGTGGATACGGACAAGTGTCTGGAAGAGAATGCCAACCGCTGGAACCAGTGGCTTGCCACACTGCTCAACGGCAAGGGGAAGTATCTGAGCGACAATCTCTATCGGCGGGTTCTGGTGAAAGCCATGATGACCCTGAACAGCAACTGGCGCTCGGCGGCAAGCGACCTGCTGCACGACGGAAGCCTTCCCTCATACATACGGTTCAACAAAGGTTTCTGGGCATGGGACTCGTGGAAGATAGCCTCGGGCAATGCCCTCTATCATCCGGAGATGGCCAAAGACGAGATGCGTGCTTTCTTCGACCATCAGGCTGCCAACGGCATGGTACCCGACTGTATTGGCCGAAACAAGGCTTCCAACAACTGGCGCGACACCAAACCGCCGCTTGCCACATGGGGAGCCATGAATGTCTATCGGGCATCGGGCGACAAGAATTTCGTGGCTGAGCTGTTCCCCAAACTGCTCAAGTTCCACCGCTGGTGGTACACCGACCGCGACCACGACCGAAACGGTATCTGCGAGTATGGTTCGACCGACGGCACGCTAATCGCTGCCGCATGGGAGAGCGGTATGGACAACGCCGTGCGATTTGACGAGACGAAGATGCTGCCAAACGGTGACGGAGCCTGGTCGATGAATCAGGAGAGTGTATGCCTGAACTCGTTTCTCTATGTGGACAAGCAGCTTCTGGCAGAGATGGCAGACCTGTTGGGACAGGAAGAGACGGCCAAGCAGCTGAGGAAGGAGGCCGAGGCGGTGGCCCACTATGTGCGCACCCGGATGTTTGACACAGAGAGGGGCGTATTCTGCGACCGGCGCTTGGAGACGGGTGAGTTTATCGAAGGGATGGGACCCGAATGTTGGCTGCCGTTGTGGGCGGGCATCGCCACCAAGGAGCAGGCCAAGGCGGTGATGGAAAAGATGATGGATCCCCATAAGTTTAACTCCACCCTGCCTTTAGGTACATTGGCCGTGGACCAGTCTCAGTTTTGCCCCGTGCGCGGATATTGGCGCGGTCCGGTGTGGGTGGATCAGGTCTACTTTGGCATCACAGGACTGAGACGCTATGGCTTTACCCAAGAGGCCGACAGGCTCATGGAGAAATTTATCCGCAACGCACAGGGCCTGATAGGCGATGGCCCCATCCACGAGAATTACAATCCTCTGACAGGAGAACGGCAGCACGCGGCCAATTTCGGCTGGTCATCGGCTCTGATAATCAAGATGTTGCTCGACAAATAACGCTTTTGGACGTACCTGACAGACTTAATCCCCCTTAAAAGATTAAAAATTAAGGGGGATTATTCGTTTTTTATGGAAACTTTCGGTAACTTTGCACGAAATTTGAAAATGGCTTGTTTCCGGTGCGCTATCGCATGCAGGGAAGAGGGATTTTTAGATGCAATTCAAAACAATAAAGATTTAATTTTTTAGATGAACGTAATTACGAAAACAGTTCAATTGCCAGATGGAAGAACCATCTCGATTGAGACCGGAAAGGTTGCAAAACAGGCTGATGGTGCCGCTGTCCTGCGAATGGGCAACACCGTACTGCTCGCAACTGTTTGTGCAGCCAAGGATGCCGTTCCGGGTACAGATTTTATGCCTTTGCAAGTAGATTATCGTGAGCAGTACAGCGCTGCAGGCCGTTTTCCCGGTGGTTTCACGAAGCGTGAAGGCAAAGCAAGTGACAACGAAATCCTTACTTCCCGCCTTGTAGACAGGGCACTCCGTCCCCTTTTCCCCTCCAACTACCACGCTGAGGTGTATGTTCAGGTAATGTTGCTGTCGGCCGACGGCGTAGACCAGCCCGACGCACTGGCCGGTTTTGCAGCCTCAGCCGCTATGGCCTGCTCTGACATCCCCTTCGATTACCCTATCTCTGAGGTCCGCGTGGCCCGTATCAACGGCGAGTATGTGATCAACCCCACATTCCAGCAGATGGCCGATGCCGATATGGACCTGATGGTGGGTGCCACCAAGGACAACATCATGATGGTGGAAGGCGAGATGAAGGAAGTATCGGAGCAAGACCTGATTGGTGCACTGAAGGCAGCTGCCGAGGCCATCAAGCCGATGTGCGAGCTGCAGGAGGAACTCTCCAAGGAACTGGGCACCGACGTGAAGCGCGAGTACGACCACGAAGTGAACGACGAGGAACTGCGTGAGCAGATCAAGAGCGAGCTCTACCAGCCCGTATATGATGTAAACAAGCAGGCACTGGAGAAGCATGCGCGTCAGGATGCCTTCGACAAGATTCTGGAAGACTTCCTGGAGAAGTATGATGCCGCCCACAGCGACCTCTCAGAGGACGACCTGGAGGAGAAGCACGCCGAGGCCCATCGCTATTATGAGGACGTGATGCGCGATGCCATGCGCCGCTGCATCCTCGATGAGGGTATGCGCCTCGACGGCCGCAAGACCACCGAGATCCGCCCCATCTGGAGCGAGGTGTCTCCGCTCCCCATGCCCCACGGAAGTGCCATCTTCCAGCGCGGTGAGACGATGTCGCTCTCTACCTGTACCCTCGGCACCAAGCTCGACGAGAAACTGGTGGACGATGTACTGGAGCGCGGTTACCAGCGTTTCCTCTTGCACTACAACTTCCCCCCGTTCTCTACCGGTGAGGCCAAGGCACAGCGTGGCGTAGGCCGCCGCGAGATTGGCCACGGCCATCTGGCTTGGCGCGGTCTGAAGGGTCAGATTCCTGCCGACTTCCCCTACACGGTACGTCTCGTAAGCCAGATTCTGGAATCGAACGGTTCTTCGTCTATGGCTACCGTATGTGCCGGTACACTGGCGCTGATGGATGCCGGCGTGCCCATGAAGAAGCCCGTATCGGGTATCGCTATGGGTCTGATCAAGAACCCCGGCGAGGACAAGTACGCTGTATTGAGCGATATCCTCGGCGACGAGGACCACTTGGGCGACATGGACTTCAAGACCACCGGTACACGCGACGGTCTTACTGCCACCCAGATGGATATCAAGTGCGACGGCCTGAGCTTCGAGATTCTTGAGCAGGCACTCATGCAGGCCAAGGAAGGCCGTGAGCACATCCTCAACAAGATGATGGAGACCATCTCCGAGCCAAGAGCCGAACTGAAACCGCAGGTTCCACGCATCGTGGCTTTCGAGATACCCAAGGAGTTTATCGGAGCCGTGATTGGCCCGGGCGGAAAGATCATCCAGCAGATGCAGGAAGACACCGGCACCACCATTACCATCGACGAGGAAGACGGCGTGGGCAAGGTACAGGTGTCGGCTCCCAACAAGGAGAGCATAGAGGCTGCACTGGCCAAGATCAAGGCTATCGTGGCTGTACCCGAAGTGGGCGATGTCTACGAGGGAACCGTACGCTCAATCATGCCCTATGGCTGCTTTGTGGAGTTCTTGCCCGGCAAAGACGGTCTGCTGCACATCAGCGAGATAGACTGGAAGCGTCTGGAGACTGTGGAAGAAGCTGGCATCAAGGAAGGCGACAAGATACAGGTGAAGCTGCTTGAGATCGATCCCAAGACCGGTAAGTACAAGCTCTCTCACCGTGTGCTCGTAGACAAGCCCGAGGGCTATCAGGAGCGTGAGCGCCGTCCCCGTCGTGAGGGTGGCGAGCGCCGTCCGCAGCGCAATGGCCGTCCGCAGCGCCGCAACGAGTCTGAAGACTAATCAGGCACACACCTAAATATCAATTCCCCCGCCTCCCACATCCGGAAGGCGGGTTTTTTTATGTACAGGAAAACATTTTTTTGAAGCAATCTGTATCACCTTTCTGGATTTTTTGTAACTTTGCAAATAAGATAAAACCTTTACAACTAACCCAAAAGAATAAATTCAAATAACGCATGGAACAGAAAACTAAAGCAATCGTTGCCATGACCGCATTATGGGCTGTCATGGGAGTAGCCACTGTTTCGGCCAAGAAGGATAAAGGCACGAAGACAATGACCGCCAAGGAGATGGCTATGCAGACCATCACAATGGATGCCGCCAAAGCCCATATCGGCTTTCTGGCAAGTGACGAACTCAGGGGCCGCAAGGCTGGCACCAACGACTCGAAGGTAGCCGCACAGTACATCAAGTCTCTGTTGAGGCAGTGGGGAATCGCTCCGCTGGCCGACAAATACGAGCAGCCCTTCTCTGCCTACAGCATGGAATGGCAGAAAAAGAAGCCCTACTATGTGGAACCCGACTCGGTGGCCAAACTGAAGGGTATGACGCACCGCAAGCTCAACATGTACAATATCCTGGGAATGATTCCCGGCAAGAAGACCGATGAGTATGTCATCGTGGGAGCCCACTTCGACCATGTGGGCTATGACCCGGACCTGGACGGAGACCAAATCTACAACGGTGCCGATGACAATGCTTCGGGCGTGAGTGCCGTGCTGCAGATAGCCAAGGCTTTTGTAGAATCGAAGACGGTGCCGGAGCGCAACATCATCTTCGCTTTCTGGGATGGCGAGGAACTGGGACTGCTCGGCTCGAAATACTTCGTCCAGACCTGTCAGTTTATCGACAAGGTGAAAGGCTACCTCAACTTCGACATGATAGGCCGAAACAACAAGCCGGAGAACCCTGCGTACATGGTATATTTCTACACGGCGGCACACACCGCCTTCGGCGACTGGCTGAAAGAAGATATCCAGCGCTATGGACTGAACCTCGACCCGAGCTACAGGGCATGGGACAACCCCGTAGGAGGCAGCGACAACGGCTCGTTTGCCAAGAAGGGCATCCCCATCATCTGGTATCACACCGACGGCCATCCCGATTATCACCAGCCGGGCGACGAAGCCTGCAAGATTAACTACGAGAAGACGAGAGACATCACCCGTGCCGCTTTCCTCAACGTATGGAATCTGGCCAATGTCGAGAGTTACTGATTGCAGGGAGCAGTAGACCGCTCCACTCCTATCAGCACAATCAAGCCAATGAAGAAAACTATCGCCAGCCTGCTTGTGGCCGCCAACCCCTTCTTGGGCATGACGGCGCAAGAGGGCGCTACCTATACAGAGACTTTCAGATACGACAAGCGCGTACACGACTTCGGAACCATCGAAGAAAAAGCCGGCAAGGTAAGCCATCGGTTCACGTTTACCAACACCGGCAAGGAGCCTGTAGCCATCAGCGAGGTCAACGCCTGGTGCGGCTGCACCACTGCCACTTACACCAAGACACCCATCGCGCCGGGCAAGCAGGGTTACGTCACCATAACCTATAATCCCTACAACCGTCCCGGCAAATTCAGCAAGGAAGCAGTGGTGATGCTCAACGGAGGCACCGCCTACACCCGCATCTGGATCAAGGGCGACGTGAAAGGTTATCGCCATCCCGTAACCGAAGACCATCCCTATAGTTTCGGAGAAGGCCTCTACATGGGATTCCAGACACTACCCTTTGCCTGTCTGAAACCCGGAGAGAGCTACACTTTCCACCAGCGTATCGCCAACGAAACCGACAAACCGATGACCATCGAGTTTGAGCGGGTCCCCAACAACCGAATCCTCACCCTGCCGACACGGATCACGCTCCAACCCCATGAGCGCACCACGATAGATATATCGTACACCGCCGTGAGGACGTATCGGTACAACCGCTATATATGGGTATATCCCATCGTCAACGGCAAGCGTGCCAAACCCATGCGTATCAACTGGTTTGGCAGCGACGGCAAGAATTTTACTAACTAATCAATATCCTTATCATGATGAAAGCAAGACAGCTTATCAGCGTAGCGCTTCTCGCCCTATCGGTATCGGCGAATGCGCAAGTGGGAGCCCCCAAGCCTGTGGCTCCATTACCCACCAAGCACCAAGTGGCGTGGCAACAGATGGAGACCTATGCGTTTATCCATTTCGGACCCAACACTTTCTGCGACCGAGAGTGGGGCTACGGCGATGCACCGCTCGAGTGTTTCAACCCGACACGGCTCGACTGCGAGCAATGGGCCAAGACGCTGAAAGAAGGCGGCATGAAGGGTATCATCATCACGGCCAAGCACCACGACGGTTTCTGCCTTTGGCCCACCAAATACACCGACTACAGCGTACGCAATACCCCCTACAAGGATGGCAAGGGCGATATCGTGGGCGAACTGGCGGCAGCCTGTAAGAAATACGGACTCAAATTCGGTGTCTACCTGTCGCCTTGGGACCGCCATCAGGCATTTTACGGCACACCACTGTACCGCGAGTACTTCCATGCACAGCTTCACGAATTGCTGACACAGTATGGGGACATCTTCGAGGTGTGGTTCGACGGTGCCAATGGTGGAGATGGCTACTACGGTGGTGCCCGCGAGGCGCGCACGATTGACCGCCGCACCTACTATGACTATCCCCGGGCATGGGAGACCATCTACAAGTACCAGCCACAGGCCATCATCTTCTCTGACGGAGGTCCCGGATGCCGATGGGTGGGCAACGAAAACGGCTACGCCGGTGCCACCAACTGGTCCTTCTTGTGGAAAGACAAGGTATATCCGGGCTATGACAAATACCGGGAACTGCAGTATGGCCACGCTGACGGCGACCTGTGGGTAGCTGCCGAGTGCGACGTGTCGATCCGTCCGGGCTGGTTCTACCACGAGAAGGAGGACGACAAGGTGAAGAGTGTGGACCATCTGGTGGACCTCTATTACCGCAGCGTGGGCCACAACGGCACCTTCCTGCTCAATATGCCTGTCGACAAGGAGGGAAGAATCCATCCCATTGACTCGGCAAGGGTCATCGCCTTCCACAAGCAGGTAACGGCCGAACTGAAGGATAATCTGCTCAAGACAGCCCGCATCAAAGCCTCGGACGTTCGCGGCAAGGCGTTTGCTGAAGCCAACCTCACCGATGGCAACTACGATACCTACTGGTGTGTAAAGGACGGGGTAAACGAGGCCGAGCTCACCATCAACTTCAAGAAGAGCACCAAGCTCAACCGGTTGATGCTGCAAGAGTACATTCCCTTAGGCCAACGGGTAAAGAGTTTCAGTGTCTACTACCGCCAAGGCAAGGAGTGGACTCCTGTCAAGCTCAACGAGGAGACGACCACCATCGGTTACAAGCGCCTGTTGCGCTTCAAGACCATCCAGACACAGCAGCTCCGTATCGTCATCAACGACGCGCGCGGCCCTGTATGCCTCAACGAACTGGGTGCCTACTACGCTCCCAACGCCAAGGAAAGCTACGTAGAGAAAGTGGAAGATGTAAAAAGCCTTTCCTTTACGGCAGCAGCCAATGGCACAGATGCTGTAATCTTCGATTTGGGCAAGGAGCAGCAGGTGAAATCGTTCTATTACCTGCCCGACCAGAGCGCCAAGCACGAGGGACTGGTGGCCAACTACGAGCTGTACGTGGGCAATGACAAGGCCAAGATGACGCGAGTGGCCGCAGGCGAATTCTCTAACATCCGCAACCATCCCATCATGCAGGAGGTACACTTCACACCCACAAACGGAAGGTATGTGATGCTGAAGGCCACACGTATGGTAACGGCCGGCGAGAAGCTCAAATACGACAAAATCGCTATCCAATAAATCTATTATAAAGAACGAAAGAAGTATATGAAACGAGTATTGTCGGTATCGCTCATGGCCATGATGGCACTGGCTGTCATAGGTCAGAAGAAGCTACCCTACAAAGACCCCAGCCTCAGCGTCGAGGAGCGGGTGAATGACCTGCTGTCGCGCATGACTTTGGAAGAGAAAGTCGGCCAGATCCGCTGCACGCTGGCATGGAACTACTATGAGATCGACGGAAACAAAGTGGTGCCGTCTGAATCGTTTAAGAAAGACATCGCCGAAGGCAATATCGGCATGCTGTGGGCCACCTACCGGGCCGACCCGTGGACGCAGAAATCGCTCTCCAACGGACTTAATCCCGAACTGGCGGCCAAGGCTGGCAATGCCCTGCAGCGCTATGTGATGGAACATACACGCCTGGGCATCCCCCTGTTTTTGGCCGAGGAGGCGCCTCACGGCCACATGGCCATCGGCACCACTGTCTTCCCCACCGGATTGGGACTGGCAGCCACTTGGTCTACCGAGGCTGCCGAGGCCATGGGGCGCGTGGTGGGCAAGGAAGTGCGCCTGCAGGGTGGCCACATCAGCTACGGACCGGTGCTCGACCTCTCCCGCGACCCACGCTGGTCACGTGTGGAGGAGAGTATGGGCGAGGATCCCGTGCTCACGGGCGAAATGGGCGCAGCGCTCATGCGCGGCCTGGGCGGTGGAGACCTGAGCAAGCCTTACAGCACACTCGCCACGCTCAAGCATTTTATCGCCTATGGCACCACGGAGGGCGGACAGAACGGCAACCAGTCGATTGCCGGACAGCGCGACTTGCTGCAAAACTTCTTCCCGCCGTTCAAGAAGGTGATAGATGCGGGTGCCCTCTCGGTCATGACCTCGTACAATTCGCTCGACGGCATCCCCTCCACCGCGAGCCGCGACCTCTACACCGACCTGTTGCGCCGCCAGTGGGGATTCAAGGGCTTTGTAGTGTCCGACCTGTATAGCATCGACGGCATTTGGGAGACCCACCACGTGGCTAAATCGCGTCAGGAGGCCGGCATCATGGCCCTGAAAGCTGGCGTGGATGAGGACCTGGGAGGCAAGGCTTTCGGCGAACTGATCGATGCCGTGCGCAAAGGACTGGTTTCTGAATCGGAAATAGATGTAGCCTGCGGGCGCATCCTGGCCAAGAAGTTTGAGATGGGCCTGTTTGACCATCCTTACGTAGACGTGAAAGCCACCAAAGAGGTGGGAAGCAAGGCACACGAGGCCATCGCGCTCGATGCCGCCCGCAAGTTGGTGACACTGCTCAAGAACCAGAACCATACCCTGCCGCTGCGCAAGGATATCCGCGTAGCTGTAATAGGTCCCAATGCCGACAATGTGTACAACATGCTGGGCGACTATACCTCGCCGCAGCCCGACGGCAAGGTGAAGACCATCCTGACCGGCATACGCTCTAAGTTGCCTGAGGCTAACGTGACCTACGTAAAGGGATGTGCCGTGCGCGATACCGCCCACTGCGACATCGCTGCAGCCGTAGAAGCCGCCCGCCAGGCAGATGTGGTCATCGTGGCGGTGGGTGGCTCCAGCGCCCGCGACTTCAAGACCAGCTACAAGGCCACCGGAGCAGCCGAGGCCGACATACGCTCGGTAAGCGACATGGACTGCGGAGAGGGGTACGACCGTGCCACACTCTCGCTGTTGGGCAGACAGCAGGAACTGTTAGAGGCCCTGCACCGCACAGGCAAGCCGTTGGTTGTGGTGTATATAGAGGGACGACCGATGGACAAATCGTGGGCAGCCGCCCATGCCGATGCCCTCCTCACCGCCTACTATCCCGGACAGGAAGGAGGACAGGCCATTGCCGATGTGCTCTTTGGCGATGTCAACCCAGCGGGTCGCCTCCCCATATCGGTACCGGCACACATCGGTCAGTTGCCGGTATATTACAACAAGCGTGCGCCGCTCCCGCACAACTATGTGGAGATGACGGCCAAGCCTCTCTATGCGTTTGGCTACGGATTGAGCTACACCACCTTCGGCTATGCCAACCTGCAGATAGACAAAGAGGGCAAAAACCAGTTTAGAGTATCGCTCGACGTGACCAACACTGGCAATCGCGACGGCGAGGAAGTGGTACAGCTCTACCTGCACGACCAAGTGGCTTCTGTAGTGCAGCCCGTGATGCAGCTCAAGCACTTCGTCCGCGTGGCCATTGCCAAGGGCGAGACCCGCAAGGTTTCGTTTACCGTCACCGAGGAAGACCTGCGCATCATCAACCGCGACATGCAGAGCGTAGTAGAGCCCGGAGACTTCGAGGTCATGGTGGGTGCTGCGTCCGACGATATCCGCCTCCGCGGTACGCTCACTGCCGAATAACCCCCTTATCTATCCCATCATATTCCCCCAACCCTGTACACCCGACAGTGTTGGGGGAATATTTTTTCCAAAAGCTATATGAATCTTTCGACCTTTGGAGCCTTATAAATCATCGTAGGAAACATCTGTTCTCATTGCTTACCGATGGAGTAGCGTCAAGGCCAGCATCAGTCTGCCGGATGATGGAAAGTTACAAACTCATCATAATTATTGGAAGTGATAACCTTGAAAGCGGCGTCTGGATAAGCTTTTAAGAAAGAAGTTGGAGCCGTCGGATGCTTCTTTGGATTCCATTTGAACTCGTAAGTTATCAGCCCACCATCCTTCTCCTCTATATAGTCAATCTCCTGCTTGGCAGAGGTGCGCCAGAAATAACTTTTGGCATACGATTTAGCATAGCGTAGACACTTCATGCGCTCAGATATGAGATAATTCTCAAAGAGGAAACCACGTTCTGAATCCTGCCGCATCTCTATTTGCTGGAAGTTTCCGATAACAGCATTGCGAATACCGCAATCCCAAAAGTAGATTTTGCGTGAGAACTTCAACTCGTTACGCAGGTTACGACTATATGATCCCAATCGGAAGATGACAAAAGCTTGCTCCAGCAACTGCACGTATGATTCTACCGTTTTAACATCGAGCCCGCAGATTTGCGCAAGGTCATTATATGTAACCATAGAGCCTATCTGAAAGGCCAGTGCTTGGAGCAGTTTCACCAGTTTGTCGCTCTTCTTGATGCGGTCAAACGACAGAATATCTTTATAAAGGTAGCTATCAGCCAACTCAGTAAGAACCTCAGGCTCCTCACCAGCGTGATTGATCACATCGGGATAGCTGCCGAAGACCAAACGATGCGGAAGCAATCGCCGCTCGTCTATCCAGCCATTGGCTTCCACAAGCTCGGAGAATGAAAGCGGGAACAATTGGAATTCCTTCTTGCGACCCGTCAGTGGCTCTTGAATATCGTTGGCCAGTTCGAACGATGAACTGCCTGTGGCAATGAGTTGTACCTCCGGCAGATTGTCCGTAATGAGTTTCATGGCAAGACCAATATTCTTGATGCGCTGTGCCTCATCAATGACCACGACACGGCGAGAACCAATAATGGTTTTCAGCCGCGTGGACGTGATGTCCTCAAAGAGGGCACGCACGTCAGTCTCATCTCCGTTGAGCCACAACACATCATTTCGGCCATCAAGCAACAGATGCAGTACCGTAGTCTTGCCCACCTGTCTCGGACCATACACGATAACAGCCTTGCCTTCTTCCATGCGCTGCTGGATAAGGTCTTGAAGCGTTCTCTTATACATTATCTTTCGTTTCTTGTTTTCTGATGGCAAAATTAAGAAAGATTTTAGACAATTCCAAATATCTTTAAAGATTTGTGGAATACAATCCGTAAATATTCAAATATTTGTGGAATTGACATCTTCAAGCAATGCTTTCATATCATTGTCACCCGAGGGGACGTAGGTGATAGGAAACTAATCGTAAAACCAGAAAGCGTATCACGACAGGCCCGATTTCAGGTCTTCTCCGTTGGGACACCTAAAATCACAGCCTTTTCCTCAGTAAACAACTGGGGGGGGTATAGTTCATACAAATCGTCCAGTTGTATTTCCGCTTGAACATTGCCCCGGTATTCATTTCGCGCCTGTCCATCCATCGTAATCATAATAGAATGAATGGCTTTCTTCAGGCGTAAACCAGCGGAAAGACGAAAAATAACATAGTTTCCGCTGGTTTACGTCTGAAATTCAACTCCTGCATGTCATTTTTTGTAGTTGGATGTTATTATGTCAAATGTACTAACACAGGAGAAATTCATAAGACTATATTTGTGTTACCCTACACAACTGCTTGCACAGCTTACATAGCTACTTTTCGCACCATACCACCTACCTTCACAATATAGGTATCATGTCCCGGCACCTGTATACGTGTCTGCTTTCCTTTATAGATACACTGTCCGGCAGTGCCATAGACTGCAACAACCGTTCCCATTGGAGCACCATCCACTATGATACATCCATCCTGCGCCTTGATATTAACACCATTGGTCTTCACGTCTTCCAGTCCTGTTGTAAAAACAAAGAAGAAATCTTTCCATTGATTCGCTGATTTATAGGCTTCAAGCGAACCCTCAGGTACATATAGGTCGCACAAAGCCTTGTCTATATATGTCAGCGCATTTGCTCCACACGTGGGTGGTATGGCAGCATAGCTCGTAAGGCTTGTAATAGCAGGACATTCCACAAAAGCATACTCCCCTATCAGTTTTACATTAGCTCCGAGTATCACCTCTTCAAGAGATGAACAGTGCCAAAAAGCTTCTTCCTCTATTAAAGTTACGTTAGCAGGAATTGTGATACTTCTAATGCCACTCCCTACAAAAGCTAATGCTCCTATTGATATTACTGAATTTGGAATGGTGATACTTGTCAGCTTGGAGGTGTAACTCAAAACACCATTTTCTATACGAGTTATAGAATTAGGTAATACCACTTTTTTCATTGTGTTGCAGTAAGCGTATTTAGAAGTAATTGATTACCAATTGTTTGCAGTTAATACGGTAGAAAAGTGG
>JBJEAU010000060.1:0-5587 GCA_051869355.1 Prevotella sp.
TGTCGTTCAAAAAGCTAAAGGTGGCATTTAGACCTCGTAAACGCCACCTTTACGACGCTAATCATGGCATTTACGGACGACAAATGCCAGCTGGCCCAGTACGGGCTGCCATGAATGGGCTGCAAAAAGAGAGGGTTGCCTCCTTCACAGGAAGCAACCCCCAAAGAAATATTCATGTTTAACTTATTGTTATCTATGAACCGGTTTATTGTCCTACCAATTTATAATAGGTCTTCTTAGCCCAGAACAGGTTGGTGTAGTAACCTGTCGACTCCTCATAGTTCTTAGCGATAGCATCCTGACAGTTGGCGCTGTTGTAGCTCAGCTCATTGCTCGGATAGGGCAGACGGTTGGGAGGCGTGGGATAGTTGGACATCTGCGTATCTCTTGCGAATGTCACTACAGGATAACCTGTACGACGTACCACATTCCATGCCTCAAGCTCGTTCATGAAACCAAAGTTGAGCCACAACTGGGTGCAGATAGCCTCCTGTGTGGGCTGCCAGATGCTCTCGGCATAAGCTTTGAGCTCGGCTGCGGTAGGCTCTACCAACGGGCGGAATCCCTTGTAGCTGTCGTTGCCGGCCTTGTAGAGCGAACTGGTCTTCTTCAGGTTCCAGTAGTACTCGGCAGACTGCTCATAGCCCTGGATGAAGCACTCCTTGGCCTTGGCCTCGTTGGCAGCCACGCCATAGCCCATGAGATATGCCTCTGCCTTGCTGAAGCTTACCTCGGCAGCGCTCACCCAGATACCAGCAATATTCTCATTGCCCATATAGCTGGCCCATCCAGCTACTGCCTGCGAGTCGATCTCGCAATAATAGTTGGCCGAAGCGATACCACGTGCCACATACTCCAGATTCTTCTTCTCAGAGATGTCGCTAATCTCGGTGCTGGTCAGGTTGACATCGAATGCCACATACTGGTTATCGGGGTTGCAGTCGTACATGGCAGCCAGACGCGGGTCGGTATTGGCATCGGCGATGCCGTTGGCCGGTACACGCATGGCATCGAGCACGGCCTGTGAACCGGCTGCATAACTACCCGTACGGAGACCCTGTGAGAGGCTCTTGCCAAAGTTGAAGTCGTCGGTCTGTGTGTCGGCAGCCACACCCATGTTCTCATCATTGCTGTCGATAAGCGGGTACTTGGTGGGATTGCCCAACAGTTCGGCAATGGCAGCTTTGGCATCAGCTACACAGTCGCCACCCGTAGCCAAATGGAGCGCGATACGCAGGCGCAGCGAGTTGACATACTTCTGCCAGATCACCTTGTCGCCGGCAGCGAGCGAGTAATCCTGACGAGCCAGCGAGTTAAGACCTATCTCACTGACATTGCCGCTTGCGAAGTAGTCGCCCACCTCTTTCAGGTCGGCCAAAATCTGCTTGTAGAGTGTCACGTCGTCATCATAGACACACTGCTCCTTGGCCGATGCATAGTCGCTGGTGAGCCAGAGGGTACCGGCACCATTGAAGGGCACGTCGCCGAAGAGTGACAACATCTCGTGCAGCTGGGCTTCCACCATCGTACGGCCGAGATAGTAGAACACGATATTCGAAGGTTTCTCGTCTTCTGCCAGATTGTTGTAAGTGTTCTCCAACAGACGGTACTGTGTGAGCATGTCGTAGAAGTTCATCCAACGGGTGTTGAAATAACCTTCGCCGGCACCCATGTAGCGTCCCTTGTCGTTGCTGGTACCGATGATACCCGAGAAGATGCCCGAAGTGGTGGATTGGGTATAATAACGATAGTACATGGGGTTCATCCATGTGTTGCCCTTGTACATCACAGCGGTAAACACCTGCGGCACACCCACTGTGGTAGTCTTTGAGGGGTCCTCATACTTGTCATCGTAGTCGGAATCGGAACATGCGCCGAGCGCCAAGAGAGCCAATCCCGCCATTGCGATTGAAAATATCTTTTTCATATTCTTATTTCCTTTTTGTATTAATGTAATGTCTGTTTAGAAACTTGCACGGAGAGAGACACCGAAGGAGCGTGCACTGGCTGTAGAACCGCCAATCTGTGCCTGGTAAATCCAGTTGGTGGCATCAGAGGTCTCAGAGTCGAACAGTTTCAGACTGCGATAGATATAGAACGGGTTGCGTGCAAAAGCCGAGATGGTAAGGCTCTTGCAAGCGAACTTCTTGGTCCAGGCTGCAGGCAGCGCGTAAGCCAAGCTGATCTCGCGGCACTTCACGTACGAGTTTTTCTGGATAGCATTGGCATAGCTCTGTGTGGCACCAGTACCCCAGCCATACTGGCTGTCGTTGATCTCGAACTGGGTAACCACGATGTCGTTGGGGGTGCCGTCGGCCTTCACACCGGGCTGGATCACACCATTGTCCCACAGATAGTGGCCGTTAAACTTGTCGCCACGCTTGTAGGTAGCAGCCACCTGGGCCACCTGCTCGGGAGTGAGCACGTGGATAGAAGCCTTGTCGCTCACGTCCTCGGTATCGCTGTAGTAGAAAATACCGCCCGATGCGTAGTCGCGGGCACCCACTGCGTCGGTAATGTTACCGGCATCCATCATGTACTGCCAAGGCAAGTTGAGCACATCACCGCCTACACGGAAGTCGAAGGTCATGTCGAGGGTCAGGTTCTTATAGCTCAGGCTGGCTCCGAAACCTCCCGTGAGCTTCGGCATGGCGTTGCCCACCTTGTGGCGCTCGGTCTTGTCTGCTACATAGAGACCGTCGTCGCCTACAATGTAGTTGCCCTTGTCATCGGTCTTCCAGGTATAGGTGTACCAGTCACCCATCGGCTGGCCTACATGCGACTCCAGGCTGGCTGCACCACCATCGGTAGAGAAGTGAGAGAGCACATCGAGACCATCGGCCAGTTTCTTGACCGTGTTCTTGTTCCAAGCGAGGTTGGCACGCAGGTCAAGATTCCAGTCCTTGTCGCGGTACGGTGTACCGTAAACGCTCAGCTCGATACCCTTGTTGGTCAGCTCACCCACATTCATGAGCATGCTGGTGGCACCCATAGAGGCTGCAGATGTCGTGGTAAGGATCTGGTCTTTGATATCATTGTAGTAGTAGCTGAACTCCATACCCAGACGGTTGTTGAAGAACTTGTTCTCAATACCGATTTCAAACTCGTGCTTGGTCTCGGGCTTGATGGCCTCGTTGCCGATACCAGTGGGTACATAGTTGTAGGTGTAGGTGGTAGAGCGTGTGAGCGAACCCTGCTGGTAAGCATTGTTGGCACGATAGAGCTCAGGAGCGTTACCTACGACACCGTAAGAGGCACGGAGCTTACCGTAGTTCCACCACTTCGGGGTCTTGTCTTTCAGCAACTCGGTGTAGAGCACGCTGAGGCTCACCGAGGGATACCAGAACGAGTTGTTGCCGCTCTTCAGGGTAGAGGTCTTCTCCTGACGGATAGAGCCTTCGAGATACCCCCAGTTGTTGTAACCATAGCTGGCGGTGAGGAACATACCCGTACGGAGCAATTCTGAACGGTCCATGCTGGCATTCTTGTTGCCCACCGAAGCGTTGAGGTGGAACCAGTTTTCCTGTGTCAGACCGTTGCTGGTGCTTACGCTTGAGAGATAGTAGGTCTCCTGACGGGCATTCCATCCAAAGTTGGCGGTAACATTGTGCTTCTCGGCGAAAGTCTTGTCGAGCATCAACATCACGTCGCCATACACAATCTCATACTTGCTGTTGGACAGTCCGTAAGAGTCGCTGTACTGTCCGTTGGTCGAGAAGACGTGTGAATTGTCGGCACTGTTCTTGTTCTCGATCTTGTCGGTGGTCACGTCGGTAGCGATACGGGCACTCAGGGTGAGGCCGGGTATCATCTCCCATGTAGGATTCAACGAACCGATGAAGCGGTTGTGGTTCTCCTCCTGTACCTTGCCGAAGATATTCCAGAAATATTCGCTGACCAATGAGCCGGAACCCATCGGGCTATACAGGAACTGCTCGTCGGGTGTCAGGGTATTAGAAGTACCGCCGTTAGCCACATAGGTACTATTCTGATAGCCCAGGCTGGTCACCGTGTGGTCACGGATGTAGGCGACATCGGTGAAGCCACCAAACATACCGCTATAGTTGTTGGTCAGACGGCTGATACGATAAGCACGGTTCTTGATATACTGCATCATGTAGGTGGCAGTATAGTTGAGCTTGATGTTCTTGGTCACATCAAACGTACCATTGAGGTTGAAGTTGTGCTTATTGTTGTTCGAATTGTACTGCATCGACTGGTTGTCGTTGTAGGTATAAGAGAAGCGCACGGTGTTGTGCTCCGAACTGTTGGTCAAAGACAGGTTGTAAGTCTGGTTCCAGCCGGTACGGAAGATGTCTGCCCACTGGTTGTGGTCGATCGGCGTGTAGGCACGCTGCGTGCCGTCAAAGTAAGTGACCGTCTTGCTGGCATCGTAGCGGGGACCATAGGTGTAGATGGTGGCACGCGGCGTGGTGATGCTGTTGCCGTTGCGGTCTACGTAGATGTTGCGGAATCCGGAAATGGCCTCGTCGTTGGATCCCAATACCCAGTTGTCGTAACCAGGACCAAACTCTTTCTGGATTTCGGGCATGTAGGCCACCTTGTCGAAGCTCACCGTAGCGCTGAAGTCTACCTGTGTGCCGGCTCCCTTCTTGCCTTTCTTGGTGGTAATCATCACAACACCGTTGGCAGCCTCAGAACCGTAGAGGGCAGAGGCGGCGGCACCTTTCAGGATAGAGATGTTCTCGATATCCTCAGGGTTGATGTCTACCAGACCATTGGCCTCGATACGCTGGTTGCCCCAATAGTCGGAGTTGTTGTTAGAAGCCGATCCGTTGTGGATAGGCACACCGTCCATGATGAGCAACGGCTGGGTGTTACCCGTAATAGATGAAAGTCCACGTACGGTAATAGAAACGGCCGAGGTGTTACCACCCGGTGCCGACTGGATGCGCACACCCGTAGCCTTACCATACATACCGGCAGCCAAGTTGCTACCACCCGAACGGGTAAGGTCGGCAGACGAGATAGAGCTTACTGCATAACCCAGTTTCTTGGCATCTTTCTTGATACCGAGGGCGGTCACCACCACCTCTTGCAGGGCCTGCGAATCTTCCTGCATCACTACATTGAGCGGCTTGCCGTCATAAGTGATTTCTACGGTGGAGAAGCCGATGTACGAAACGGTGATGACCGTCCCTTTCTTGACTCCAGCCAGTGTGAAATTACCATCGAGATCGGTGACGGTGGCGTTGGTGGTGCCTTTGACGGCAACCGTCGCGCCAATGACAGGTTCTCCCGTAGCGTCCTTTACAACACCCTTACAAGTGGCTTCCTGCTGTACGCTTTGCACGTCGTTGGTAGCAGGGAAAGCCTCGGCATACGCCGCACCAAATGGCAGTGCCATTAGCGCCATCATCATGCCTACTGTTTTTACTCGCTTTGACATAAATGTTGAATTAATAGTTAATAATAAATTTAGTAATAAAGTATCTTCGATGTAATAATACTTGTTCTTACTCGCTTGCTTGTATTGTTTACTCGTTCGTCCAGCCCTGTAGGTTTTTAACGTTGCACCTCTCCGGCAGAGGTGTAACCCGTGTTGCTTATACCTTATTATATATAA
>JBJEAU010000060.1:5687-13481 GCA_051869355.1 Prevotella sp.
TGTTGGCGCTGTTTTTGTTAAAATTGGCCTCTTCAAAAAAAAATCTAAAAAAAAGTAGCAAAATCCTTTTCGTTTCTCTGAAAATTGTTTAATTTTGCGAGTAGTTCAAAACCTATTAATGACACCTCTGCCGGAGAGGTGTAACGTTAAGACCAAAAGGACTGGACAAACAGCAAACGAGTAAGACCGCTATCAAGCAAACGAGTAAGAGTATTACTGACCAAGTAAATACGAACTGTGTATTTTATTTATTAACTATTAATTCAACATTTATGTCAAAACGAGTAAGAACAATCGGCATGTTGATAGCACTAATGGCATGGCCATATAGTGCGATACATGTTGGAGCTGTTACTGCGGCCAATGGCGTGCAAAGCGTACAGCAGGAAACGGCTTGCAAGGGTGTTGTAACAGACGCCACGGGGGAACCTATCATTGGTGCCACCATCCGTGTGCAAGGAACCTCAACAGGTACTGTTACCGACTTTGACGGAAACTTCAGCCTGACCAAAGTGGCCAAAGGAGTAAAGTTGGAAATCTCCAGCATTGGTTACGTCACGAAGACCGTCACATGGAACGGAAAGGATATCCGTGTGGCCCTGGAAGAAGACTTGGCCACACTGGGCGAAGTGGTGGTAACGGGTTACGGCGGTGTACAGAAGGCCAAGACCATGACGGCATCGGCCTCTATCGTGAACGTGGGAACCATCGCCAAACTGCCTGTCACCACGATGGCCGAAGGACTCGGCGGACGTGTGGCCGGTGTGTTTACACAGCAGAGCTCGGGTGCTCCGGGTGAGAAGACCAAGATCTGGGTGCGTGGTGGAAGCAATATCCTCTATGTAATCGACGATGTAGTGCTCGATACAGGTGAGGGTGAAGACTTCTTCAGCCGTCTGCGTCCGGACGACATCGCCAACATGACGGTGCTCAAGGATGCTGCCGCCACGGCTGTCTACGGACCGCGTGCCGCCAATGGTGTAATCGTGGTGCAGACCAAGCGTGGTTCGGAGGGCGCTCCTGAAATCACCTTTAACCAGAAGGTGACCATCATGACCCCAGCTTACCGTCCGGAGGTGATGAACAGCTACGAGTATGCGCTGGAACGCAACGCGATAGCCCTGGCCAACTATGACGAGACGATGCCCTATAACAACACACAGCTCTCCAAATACTATATGGGCTATCTGAACCAGCGTGGCTACAGCCGTTCGGAAATCATGAACATGGTGAACGAAAAATACAACATGGGCTACACGATGGACGATATCAACGACCTCTTCGATCCCTATGTGACACAGGGCGGCGATATCGAAAACTACTACAGTACCTACGACCCGTGGGAGATGTTTGACCACACACAACCCATGTACCAGACCAACGTAAGTCTGCGTGGCGGTAGCGAGCGAATCAAGTATTACTCCAGCGTGGGCTATCTGGACCAGCAGGGTCTGAGCAAGAGCTACGGCTATACACAGTACAATATCATCCTGAACACGGATGCCTACATGCTTAAGGACAAGAGTCTGAAGTTCACCTTCAACCTGAACGGCAACATCGGCAACCAGCAGAAGCCCGCCTCGGGCGACGGCGTGTTCAACTCGGTGATGTACGGACACAACATGCCTACCCGTCCGGCAGAGTGGACCACCGGCAAGGCGCGCAAGGGTTCGGCCAACTCGCTGCTCAACACGGGTTTCAACGATACCGACACCAAGCGCTTCCAGATGAATGCCGCCCTGAAATGGCAGGTGCCTTGGGTGCAGGGACTCAGCGCTACAGCCAGCCTCAATTATACCACCACGCACTCGATGAACAAGAAATTCTCTTACGACCAGGAGAATGTGTACGACAATCCGTATGCCACCACGTTCTCTACCTATAATCCCAACAACGCCAATCTCTACCAGTACTGGTACGACTACCGTCTGACCACGGGAATCTTCCAGCTCGACTACTCCAAGACCATCGGCAAGCACAATATCGCAGTGATGGGTAACTACCAGAGCCAGATACGCCACGAGGACTGGAGCAGCCAGACCAAGAAGGGCTTCGCCACTACGCTGGCTCCGCAGGAAGACCTGGGTGCCACCATGGTGAGCAGCGGCGGTTCGGCTTCGGAGTGGGGCTCGGCATCATGGATCGGCCGTGTGACCTACGACTATGCCAACAAGTACATGCTGCAATATAGCTGCAACTACAACGGTTCGCTGAGCTACAGCCCCGGCAAGCGTTGGGGATTCTTCCAGGCCGTGTCTTTCGGATGGTCTATCACCGAGGAACCGTGGTTTAAGAAACTGGTATCGCCCAAACTGATCAGCCAGCTCAAGCTGCGTGGAGGATTCGGTCTGGTAGGTAACGAGGTGGGCAGCTCCTTCTCTTATCTCACCCAGTATGCCCAGAACGGCACCAAGGTGCTCTTTGGCAGCGGCATGACCTCTAACGTGGGCTGGTATGTATCGAGCGTGGCCAACGACCTGCAGTGGTCAAGCAGTAAGCAGTATGGTGTGGGTCTCGACTTCACCATGTTCGGCAACCGCCTGACGGGTGCTTTCGACACCTACCTCTATGTAAACAAGGGTGACGTGATGAACATGACCACCGATATGATACGTACGGACATCCTGGGTATGCCCAACATACCGCAGATCAACGCACCCTACGTGACCAACAAGAAGGGTGGTTTCGAGCTCTCGCTGAACTGGCAGGACAAGATCGGAGAAGTGGGCTACAAACTGGGACTTACCTACTCATACTGGGATAGAAGAACCGTACGCCACACCACAGAAGACTCCGACTGGTACTCGAATGCCTTCGACACGATGGGCAAGCGCACCGAGTTTACGGACGTAACTTATACCTACGCGCTGAAATCGGCTGGTCTGTTCAGAAGCTGGCAAGAGCTGTACAACTCTACCATCAACTTCACCCGCAACTATGCACCGGGTACGATCAAGATCGACGACTTCAACGGCAACGGTGTAATCGACGACTACTACATCACCAACCTGCCGGGCTCTACCCCACTCACCCAATATGGTGTGACACTGGGTGCATCGTACAAGGGTGCTGAATTAGAAGTGTTCTTCCAGGGAGCCGCCGATGTGACAGGTACCATGCCTTCGCCCTTCCGTAGCCAGCAGAGCTATATGTGGAACTACGGACAGTATGGTTTCCAGAATGCCTACACACCGAGCAATCCCGACCCGGAAGCTGCCATCCCATTGCCCTCCAACGAATCGAGAGGCTGGGGATACAGTTTCGTGGACTTCTGGCAATTTGACGCTTCTTACCTGAAACTGAAAAACATCAGCCTGCGCTACGACCTGAAGCGTGACGTGCTGAAGAAGATGGACTATATACATGGTTGCGATATCAGCTTTGTGGTGACCAACGCCTTTACATGGACCAAGAAGTCGTACCCGCTGAAGAACCTGCAAGATCCGGAGTTCATCACCAGCGGTGCCTCTATCTACAACAACAATGGTAGTCTGGGTAGCTATCCTACACAGCGTACCTATACGTTCAATGTGGTATTAACCTTATAACAGCTAACAACAATGAACAGAAAAAACATCATAAAATATATGTGGGCAGGACTGCTCACCATATTACTGGGCTCTACCATGACGGCGTGCGACCCTCTGGGTATCGAGCCTACAACCAAGGTGGATGAGGACCGTTTCTGGACCAATCCGCAGTTGGCACGTGCGTATGTCAACAACCTGTACCTCATCGGAAGCACCGGTTCGGGACATACTTTCCAGTCGGAACAGTGGTCGGACAACTGTCAGGGCAACTATGAGCAAGACTGGGACACCTACCGCCAGCTGACCTTCAACAACCGCCGCTACGACGAGACACAGGCATGGACCGGCCCGTGGTCTGGGGCTTATAAGAACATCTACAACATCAACACGGGTATTGAGAAAATCTCTTCTTCTGATGCCATCAGCGAATCGTTGCGGGAACAATTGCTTGCCGAGTGCTATTTCTTCCGTGCTTGGGTGTACTTCGACATGGAGAAATTCTGGGGCACCGTCCCCTATGTGGATCATGTCTTGTCGCTGGACGAGGACACCTACCTGCCTCAGGTGAAGCGCGAACAGCTCTTCGACAATATGCTGGCAGACCTCGACGCATCTATTGAGCACTTTACCAACTATGGTGGAAATTCGGAGATTGGTCAGCTGAACATTGATGCCGCATATGCCTTTAAGTCTCGCGTAGCCCTGTACGCTGCCGATGCTGCCGCTGCTTCTGCCAAGGGAATTTATCGTGCCGACGACCCTGCCGGGCTCTTCACTTTCGAAAAGACCGATGCCCATTATTACCAAATAGCCTACGATGCCGCCAAGAAAGTAATCGGCAAGTACTCGCTGGAGCCGAGCTATGCCACACTCTTTACCTCGGAGACGGCTCATACCAGCGTAGAGTCTATCTGGCCGGTACTGTTTAAGGCGAACCAGCGTGAGGGATTCAACCCCACAGCCAAAAACGGCCCCGATGGCTACTATTATGAGAACAGCGAGTCGCTTACACTGAGCTGGGACATGCGTACGGGTACATTCCCGACACAGGATTTGGTAGACTGCTACCTGCAGAAAGATGCCAAGGACGGCCAGTGGAAACCCTGGTGGAAGACTTCGCAAGCTCAGGAACTGAACGTGGTAAGAAAGGCCGACGGCGAATTTGAGGGAATGGGCGATGACTATCGTGAGATTTACAAGAACCGCGACCAGCGTTTCTATGCCACTGTCACCTACGACGGCTCCTACATGGCCAACGAGAAGAATCAGACACCGAGATACCAGATTCAGACATGGATAGACACCACCACGATGGTGTCAGAGCGCACGCTGCAGTATTCAGCCCTGCACACAGGCTATCGCTCGCAGGAAACGCTGGAGACAGCGCCCGTAAACCGTGGCTCTTGCCAGACCATCACGGGCTACTATTCGAGAAAATACTCTCATTTCGATTCTTACAACGACAATGGCTCGCTTGACAAGACGCAACGCACTACCTGCTACTTCAATATCCGCTATGCTGAGGTATTGCTCAACTGCGCCGAGGCTGCCATCAAACTCAACAAGAACAGCGAGGCTGAGGGCTATATCAACCAGATTCGCCAACGCGCCGGTGTGGGCAACTTCAACCAGGGACTGGAAGAGCACGGCCTGTGGGAAGAAGTGAAAATACAGCGCCGTCTGGAGTTCGCCTTCGAGTGTCCGGGCTTCCGGTATTTCGACTTGCTCCGCTGGGGCGAGGCTGATGGTCTGAGCGTCATTCCGGAACTGAACAAGGTTTCGCGTGGTATCCAGATTTTCCGTGTCGGCAAGCACAGCAATGTGGCAGGCGAAAATGGTGTGGCATTGGAGAAAGGGGAAGAGGGTTACATGACTCCTACCTTCAGGACTTTACCGATGGACTACAGCTACTATCTGCGTAAGTTTGACAATATACGTTATTACTTTACCCCATTCTCCGACACCACGCTGCGTGACTATAAACAACTGCAGCAGAATCCGGGTTGGAATGGATTCAGATTTGACAATTAACCGCACAATCCATCATTAATTAGATTTACAATTATGAAGATTATCAGTAAAACAAAGACTTTATACACGGGAATATGCTTGCTACTGGCCGGAATGTTTACCGCCAGTTGCGAGACTGGACTGGTCTATGAAGACGTGCCAGAAGACTACTATTCAGACGTGAGCCTGACCAACGCTCAGATCTTTTCCCGTTACCTGTTTGAGGACTGTCTGTACGCCAAAAACTTTGGCGAATATACCACCTATATCGCACAGACCACACATGGTCAGAGTGGGGTAACTTGGACCAACGAGACGGGAAGCAACTTTACCCTGCCCAATGGTACCGTAGTGACACCCGGCGAGACGGTAAAGCTGACGGGCGGTCATGAGAATATTGTAGAAAGAGCAGACAATAATGCCCCTGACGGCAAGGTGTACACGCTCTACTTCTATGTTCCGTCAAAGGTAGTTTACTCATCGCCCAACAAGGGTTATCTGTATGACTTGAGCAAACTGCCCTCTGGCTTCACATTGGTTGGTGGCGAGAATGGCATGTCGGAGAAGGTGCAGACAGGGGTGGACTTGACACAACTGGTGGTCACGCTGCAAAGCAAACAGCACTACGGTGACGACTGCAAAGTGGAGCCTCAAAACGGTGCACCAAAACTGGGTGCTCCCGGCGATTACACGGAGCCACGCCAATATTTGCTGCTCAACAACCTGCGCAGACCTGAGGGTGTGCCGCAAGCCAAGCGCCTCTATGAGGTTCACGTAGTGGTATTGCCTTAGTTTCATCGCTTATAAATTCTATTATTTGGGGGTGTGTCCTGCTTTGGGGCACACCCTTTCTTATGTCGTTTCCAAAGTATCAATGATGGTGAATCGTGTATAGTTCATGGAACAAGCAAACATACCCTACGCTTACAAGAATAGTGACCCAAACAAGTGGTGTATGGGTATTATTTCTTCAGTTCTATGCGGAAGATGGTGCCGCGTCCTACTTCCGACCATTTCACAAAGATGCGGCCATGATGGTATTCCTCAACGATTCGCTTGGCAAGGGACAGGCCCAGTCCCCAGCCTCGCTTCTTTGTCGTGAAGCCAGGACTAAAGACCTCTGCCATGTCTTTCTTCCTAATTCCTTTTCCCGTATCTTCCACTTCCACAAACGCCCTTTGACCAGCTTCACCTACGCGAAGCGTAATGGTTCCAGCCTCACCTCCCATTGCATCCACAGCATTTTTGCAAAGATTCTCTATCACCCACTCGAAAAGGGAGGCATTGAGGCGTACAATAAGACTTTGGGCTTCTCCCTCGCTGACTATCTGTACATTGTGCGATGTACGCCTGTCCATATAGGCCATCACATGCCCTATCACGATGCCCAAACTGGTAGGGACAAGTTCTGGTAGAGACCCTATCTTGGAAAATCGGTCAGCTACAAGTTGCAAACGCTGCACGTCTTTCTCCATTTCGGGAATTAAGGGGTCATTAGGATAAGTCTCATGCAGGATTTCAGCCCACGCCATCAGACTGCTGATAGGTGTACCCAATTGGTGCGCTGTCTCTTTGGTTAAACCGACCCACACTTTGTTTTGCTCGGCACGCTTGGAGATTAACAGGGCAAGAATGGCTACAATCACAAAAATCAGCACTACACCCAACTGTACCATCGGATATGCCGCCAAACGCTTGAGAGTGGTAGAATCGTCGTAACAGACAACAATGTAATCGGTTGAAATGGAATCAGATAGTTGGATGCGGATGTACCTACCTTCTCGCAGCAATCGCTGCCCTATCGATGCTACATAATGCATGCTGTCTGGGTAGGCATCATGCGGAACGTCAAGATTGCGATAAGTTTGCACACTACCCTGTGGATTCAACACAATCACCGGAATCGTGTGGTTTTCATCTATTACCTTTAGCACTAAGGTGAGGTCTGTATCATCATCGGCTACATTGAGTGTCCTCATTGCCTCAGCCCAAACCTCCATCTTATTATGCTCCTCGGCCTCCAAATCATTTGTTAGTCTGTGCGATACCACCAATGAAGCGACGGCTATGACAATTGCCGCCACAGCCAAAATAAAGCGTCCCTGACCTATCCGATTCAACCACTTCATGTATGCTGTAAATCAAACAAATATATAACGCAAAATTCATAGATTTAGTACAAATGACCAAATCAGCATCAATAAAAAAAGGTCTCCAGCTGTTTTCACAACTGAAGACCCTGACTTAAAAAATG
>JBJEAU010000061.1:0-13161 GCA_051869355.1 Prevotella sp.
TGAGTCGCTCCCCGTGTGGGAGCGTGGATTGAAACTCGATTTTATACTTTATAGCTTTTTGCTGCAAATCGTCGCTCCCCGTGTGGGAGCGTGGGTTGAAACATCGAATCGGGCAGTATAGGCTTAGAAGAACCGTGTCGCTCCCCCCGTGGGAGCGTGGATTGAAACTTCCAGATGCGCATGAAGATGGACGTTAACATCGTCGATTACCATGTGGTAGCCTGAATTTGAAACCGCTCTTGTATATCGGTCGCTTATGTATAATGGGGATTCGCATCTATTAAGGCCTTCCTGTTGGAGGATTAGGTTTGGTTGGGAGTAGGGGCAGGGCGTTATAGGTTGTTGTGTAAACAAGAATGGCGCTCTGCTTTTCCTACAAAGAACTTGTGATTAATCGATTTTAACGGCGATGGGAAATTCTTTACCAGTTTGTTTTATAGCTTTGTGAAAACAAAATAATAGTCTATATGCAAGCAGAAGTATATTATAAGGAGATGGCTGACTATGTGAAGCGCCATTTCTATGTGCATCTGGAATCGGTTTCATTACAAGCTCAGTATATTGTATCTCTATGCTGTTAAAATGAAAATGCCGTAATTCGTGATAAATATAATTTGTAGTCAATTATAGGCGCATTGTAATTTAATCGTATTTTTTAAGCGAAAATATCGTATAATTAAAAAAGATGTGTTATTTTTGCAGAGAATTTATGGTTTGTAAGCATGAGTGGAGAAATAGAGAAGACCATAGACATAGAAAAGATTCTCGCAGGCAAGATGGGGAGTAAGGTAAAGATGGTTCCCGGTTTTGTCATTTCATGGTTGAAACATATTATACATGAGGATGAGGTCAACAAGTATCTCTGGGAGTCTCGTCATCTTACCGGAACTGAATGGTTGACGGAGTGTGTGCGCTATCTGGACATGACCCTGGACGTGGTGGGAGTGGAAAACCTGCCGAAGAAGGATGATGGTAAGCTGTACACCTTTGTGTCTAACCACCCCTTGGGCGGTGCAGACGGTGTGGCCCTTGGCTCCATTATCGGCCGGCATTACGATGGAAACTTCCGCTATCTGGTCAATGATCTCTTGCTCAACCTGCCGGGGCTCAAGCCTGTAAGTATCGGTATCAACAAGACGGGACGGCAAGGCCGCAATTTCCCGGCGATGGTTGAGGCCGGTTTTCAGAGCGACAACCACATGCTGATGTTTCCCGCCGGCCTGTGCTCACGCAAGATAGACGGGCAGATACGCGACCTGCCTTGGAAGAAGACTTTCATCACGAAGAGTGTGGAGTACCAACGGGATGTCGTGCCTATCCATTTCGGCGGCCAAAATTCTGACAAGTTCTACCGGATCGCCAATATCTGTAAGGCGTTGAACTTGAAATTCAACATCGCCATGTTGTTTCTCGTCGATGAGATGTACAAGAATGTACACAAGACATTTCGTGTGGCCATCGGGAAGCCCATCCCCTGGCAGACGTTCGATAAGACGAAAACAGCGATGGAATGGGCAAAATTTGTACAAGATAGAGTCTACGAACTTTAGTATCCTATAAACAATGGAAGAAGAGATTATCCAGCCGGTCAGTAGGGAACTGCTGAAGCAGGAGCTGACCCCGGAACGCCAGTTGCGCATGACCAACAAGAGCCACAATGAGATTTATGTGGTCACGGCACACAATGCTCCCCATGTGATGATGGAAATTGGACGCCTGCGGGAGGAGGCTTTCCGCACGGCAGGAGGCGGCACGGGTAAGTCGATGGACATTGACGAGTTCGACACGATGGAGAATGGCTGCAAGCAGTTGGTGGTCTGGAATCCGGAAGCCGAGGAAATTATAGGCGGTTACCGTTATCTCTTCGGCCGTGATTGGAAAATAGACGGTAATGGGCAACCTGTGTTGGCTACGAGCCACATGTTCCATTTCTCAGAGAAGTTCATGCGCGAGTACGCACCCTATACGGTGGAGTTGGGCCGGTCGTTTGTCTCTCTTGAATACCAAAGTGTGCGCAAGAATACGAAGAGCATCTTCGCGCTCGACAATCTCTGGGACGGACTGGGAGCGCTGACGGTGCTCAATCCCAATGTCAAGTATTTCTTCGGGAAGATGACGATGTATCCCTCGTACATCCGTCGAGGACGCGATATGATCCTGTATTTTCTCAAGAAACACTTTGATGACAAGGAGAATCTGATAGTTCCGCTCAAGCCGTTGGTCATTGAGACACCTGAGGAGGAGTTGGCCAAAATCTTCAATGTGGACGATTTCAAGGGCGACTACCGCATCCTCAACCACGAGATTCGCGAATTGGGTTACAATATCCCGCCCTTGGTCAATGCCTATATGAGTCTGAGCCCCACGATGAAACTTTTTGGCACGGCCATCAATTATGGTTTCGGGGATGTGGAGGAGACCGGCATCCTTATCGCCGTGGATGAGATTCTCGAAGAGAAGCGGGTGCGCCACATCGACAGCTTCATCAAGGAACATCCTGAGGCCATGCAGATTACAAGCGGAGCCAATAAGGTGATTTACAAGGATATGTAGGTTAGGGGATGGCTGACAAGATGCCATCGTCCGTATTCCTTTTCCGCTTCTGGCGCTGTATAGACTCATACTTCCTGCCTTTTGTGAGGCGCCAAGTGAAGTTGATAGAAATCATGTTGCCCCTATCGCCGCTGGTTTGCGATAGGGTTTTGTGTACCATTTCGTTAAGTACCTTACTTTTATAGGCATTGACCGTGCCGTCTAACGGGTGCTGCCAAAATACGGCTATGCGGCATGCCCCCAACTGGTACGAGGCAGTGAGGTAGGTGGCATAACTCTGATGTCCCTCATGCTCGCCTTCGATCCAGTGCCATCCGTTGTCGGCATAGGCAGATAGGGTCCATCTGCCCAGATAGGCATCGATACTGGCCACTCCGTTGCATGCCGTGTAATGGTGGCGGTAGGTGTCGCCATAGTTGAAGAAGCGATAAAGGCTGGCAGACACCGAGGCAGTGAGCCGGTCGGGTACCAGATCGTGTCTGTGATAGCCCGATATGTAGTACATGTGGCATCCTGACTGGTTGCGCTGGGTGTAGACAAATTTTCCATCTGCCGTGCGCTCGTACGTTTCCATGTTGCAATGGGGATTGCGACGGTAATATCCTTCCAGGTAGGTGGTGTATCTGGCGGCATCGTGACTGATGCGCACGGTGTGCTCGTACCGGCGGTTGGGTTTTAGCGATGGATTGCCGCGTTTCCACTCCATGCTGTTCATGCGGAATTCGGTATCGCTGATCATGGCGATGGACGATACATGGCTGCTGGTTTCAAAACTGTATTTCAGTTGCGTTCCTCGGCCTATCTGATAGGTCGCCGTGAGTTTGGGTCGCCACAACCAATAGTGCCAGTGGTGGGCATCCTGTCGATAGGTAAGGTAGGTAAGTCCCATGCCGGCTACATATCCGAAGCCGCCGACTTTGCCCTTGATTTGGGAGAAAGCGTACGTGTCTTGCCGATGAAACCGCGTTTTTGCAGAGACGTCGCCGCTATATAGGTTATTGGTATATACGGCATTGTAGTTGAGGCCGGAGGTCCATGACAGATGCTGCATCTGGTTCTCGTAGATGCCCTCTCCTGCGAGACTATAGGTCTTTCCTGCCACGGCATACTCATACGGACCGCCCTCGTCCATGCGCTGCATCGTGGAGGTGTGGATGGAGGATAGGTTGGCGTTGGCCGTGAGTGACTGTCGGTTCCACTGGATGGTGTAATAAAGGTCCACTTCAGGGGATAATGAATGGCTTGCCGATGTTTTGGAGGCGCGATATTTGACGGTTTCATCGGTGATTTCCTGCTGTTGGAAAGTGCCGGGATTCTGTTGGTGGAGCAGTGACAAACCGATCTGCAGGGCCGACCGTTCCGGGCAGGTGAGACTGTAGGTGAGTTGTGCATGGTTCGTAAAACTGCGGGAACGGGAATCGAGGTCTATGCGTGACAGGTTGCGAATCGTGCCGTCTGCCATTTCATATTGTGCCTGCTCTTGGCTTCGGACTTTCTTGAAGTCTTGGTAACCGAAATCGTAACTCAGGTTCCACTCACTGCACAGATGGTTGTAGGTGGCAAATACGTTGTTGTTGCCGTTGCACGTGGTGGCGGAATTGGTGAGATGCGTTCCGAGGGAATAACCCTGTTGGTTCTGGTGGGTATAGATACAGATTACATGACTGATTCCTTGTCCGTATCTCACGCCGGGAGCATCGATGAAATCGATACTTTTGATGGTTTTTGGGTCGATGCGAAGCATTTCATTCCTGCCCACCACGATGTCATTGATTCTAATCTGCACATTGCCTTGCGGCGAGACGGTCTGGATGCTGTTGAGCGCTTCGTCCACGCGGATGCCGGGTAGTTGCAGCATCCTTATCAGACTGTACGACGAGGCGGCATGTGCCAGTTGTTGGGCCGAAGGGATGATGCGCATGCCATCGGGGCGTGCAGTGGTACGTGCGGCGGTGATGGATACTTCCGGCAGGTCAGCTTCTTTTGTTTCTTGAGCTGCCATACCTGTGGTGCAAGTGGCAGCGATGAAAAGCGAGATAAATCTTGTGTTCATTGCAATACATACGTTGGTGATGCTGCAAAAATAACAAGGGGTGAGAAAAACCAAAAAAGGAAATGCTGACAAGTGTCTGACATTTCCCTGAATTTTTAAAAATGCGCCATTTTATCGGTCTTCTGTCAGCGTGTACGACTTGCCTCTCTCCACCATGATGCGCAGATGGCAGCGGTCTTCGACAGCTATCTTCAGCCGTCTGATGAGTGTGTAGAGCGTCTCGCTGGCATCCTCTTTCTTCGGCCACAGCGTCTCGCAAATGACTTGTTGCGAAAGCGTGTGCGTCTCATTGTCCATAAACATGCGCATGAGCTGTTCCTGCATGGGAGTGAGGTGGATGGCTTGGCCACGATGGTCGTAAAATCGGACGTCTGTGGCACTATAGACCAGCGAACCAATCCTGATGAGCTGACCACGTGGCATCGGGCGCTGTTTTCTGATTAACCCATACGAGCCGAGTGCCCATGCGAGGGCAGCCAAAAGCAAACCGAGCGACAGCCGTTGGTCTGAAATGGCCAGTAGGGTGGCGGCAGAACAGTTGGCGTAGGCCTTGAACGTGACGCTCCTGCCATCGTACCGGCATGTCAGGCTGCGGCTGCATAGGCTTTCCCGGCGGTCATTGTGCAGGTCATAGGCGATGGAAGCCTTGTCTTTCAGTTGGGGTAAGGCGAGATGACTGCGGTAGGCTTGGATGGTGTCGGGTGTGATCCATGCCTCGTACTTGGTGGCCAGCGTGCGCTGAAGCGCCTGAAAGAGGTCGGCACGCACTTTTTCCTGTGCCGAACAATAGCCGTGAATTCCTGTCAGGAACGATGACAAGAAGATGATGGCAAAAACGACGATGGCAGTCCGTGGTTTCATAGGCTTCCTTAGATGATGGGCAGTGAGATACCGTTTATCTTCTGATAGATATCGAGCGCATAGATGTCTGTCATGCCGCTGATATAGTCGATGACAGCCATGATACGGGTCTCCAGATTGTCACTGTAAATATCGTATTGCGAACTGAATCGATGGATGAGTTGCTTCGAATGGTATTTCTCGGGATGCACGGCAGCCCCGATGAGGTCGTGCATGAGCGTCTCCATGATATGGTAACCCGACAGTTCTACATCGAGTACAGGCTTGCTCTGATAGATTTTGGCTTTCGAGACCTTGGTGCATCGCTTGTAAGCCTCGCGGGGAAGGGGCGAGATGGCTCCGATGAGGCTCCCCTCGAAGGTGCCGGCCAGTATGGCGGCCTCGTTGTCGACAAACGCCTGCACACATTCGTGCTCCAGACAGCCCACAGCACAGGCCCGCATGTACACCACTTTCTCGTTTTCATCGGTCACGCCCTCTTCGATGACCCGTTGGCGGATGCGCGACCGATGTTCCTCGTCGAAGAAGCCTAACAACAGACTTTCTGTCTCTTCAAAAGTGAGCAGTTTGAGCTTATGGGCATCCTCGATATCCATGATTTCGTAGCAGATGTCGTCGGCTGCTTCCATGAGATAAACCAGTGGATGACGCGCAAAACGCAAAGGCTCGTTGGGCGCTGACAAGCAAAAAATGCCCAATTCATCGGCAATTTTACGGTAGGTGTCCTCTTCGGACGAGAAGAAGCCAAACTTGCCGTGCGTGCCGGCCACCGATGAGGCAAAGGGGTACTTGACAATGCTGGCCAAGGTAGCGTAAGTCATGACAAAGCCGCCCTCTCGCCGGCCGTGGAAACGGTGGGTGAGGAGGCGAAAAGCATTGGCGTTGCCCTCGAAGTGGGTGATGTCGTCCCAGAAGCGTGCGCTGAGCATGGGTTTGAGCGCCATGCCTTCTCCCTCGGTAAAGAATGCTTGAATCGCTTTCTCTCCGCTGTGCCCAAAGGGCGGGTTGCCCAAATCGTGTGCCAGTCCGGCAGTCTGTACGATAGTGCCTATCTCTTCAAACAGCGTCCCTCGCAGTTCGGGATGACGCTGGACCAGTCGGTGTGCCACATCGTCGCCGAGCGATTTGCCCAACGACGAGACTTCCAACGAGTGTGTCAATCGGTTGTGGACGAAGATGCTGCCCGGCAGAGGAAACACCTGCGTCTTGTTTTGAAGCCGCCTGAAGGGGGCCGAATAGATAAGACGGTCGCAGTCGCGCTTAAATTCCGAACGGTCATCGTGTCGGTCGGCGTGTCTGTTTTCCTGCCCCAAGCGCTTGTTGGATATCAATTGTAGCCAATTCATATCCGCAAAAGTAGTGTAAAATTGTGTAATTTCTTACGAATTGTGACGAAAAAATTCATCTATGTGAACGGAATTAATTATTTTTGCACTTTCAATCAACCATTGAATATGATAGAAGTAAAAATCGTCAATACCGGGAGCCAACCCCTTCCGGCCTATGCCACGCCACAGAGTGCAGGACTGGACCTGCGTGCCAACATCGATTCGCCCATCGTGCTGCACCCCATGGAGCGGAGGCTTGTTCCCACTGGTCTGCGTATCGCATTGCCGGCTGGTTATGAAGCCCAGATTCGTCCCCGTAGCGGTCTGGCACTCAAGCATGGCATTACCGTGCTCAATACGCCGGGAACGGTGGATGCCGATTACCGTGGCGAGGTGATGGTGCTGCTGATTAATTTTTCTACAGAAGACTTTGTCATTAACGATGGCGAGCGAATTGCCCAGATGGTGATAGCCCGGCATGAGCAAGTGTCGTTTACGCTGGTCGAAGAACTCGACGTCACCGAGCGGGGTGAGGGCGGTTACGGCCATACAGGTGTGAAATGAACGAGAAACCGATACGTATGAGGCAGTCTGCCAACTGTTTGTCCGTGGCATGGCGTGGTTTTGCGCTCTTGTTGTTGCTCACGGTGATGCTTTCTTCGTTTATGGAGAAAGACGGAGATTCCGTTGCCCTCACCGCTGACCAGCGCCGTCGCTTCGATTACTTCTTCCTCGAAGCCCAGCGGTTGCAGCAGCAAGAGCAGTATGCGGCGGCCTTCGACCTGCTCAATCATTGTCTCGACATCGATTCCACCGCTGCCGAGGTCTATTTCTGTCAGGCTATGTATTATTCGCTGCTCAAGCAAGATTCAGCCGCCCTTTGCCGGCTGGAGCGGGCGGCCGCTTTGCGCCCAGACAATATGACTTATCTGGAGCGGGTGGCCCAATACTATTACAATACGCAGAATGTAGCCAAGGCCATTGAGGCCTACGAGCGGATAGCCGACCGCTACAGAGACCGGTCTGATGTGCAGAATATCCTCCTCCATCTTTATCAGCAGCAGAAGGACTATGACCAGATGCTCCGTTGCATCCACAGGATTGAGCAAATCGACGGCAACAGCGAGGAGATAGCCCTCTCCAAGGTGATGGTGTATGAGCTGAAGGAAGACAAGAAGTCTGCTTTCAAGGTGCTGAAAGACCTGTCGGCCGAGCATCCCTATGACCTCAACTATCGGGTGATGATGGGCAACTGGCTCATGCAGAACGATAAACCCAAGGAAGCTTATCGTATCTACCTGGCAGCCAGCAAGGAGGATCCCGAAAATACCTATGTGCAGAGTTCACTCTACGATTACTACAAGGCTGTAGGCAACGACAGCGTGGCCCAACAGCTGATGGAGCGCATCTTGATCAATCCCAAGACGGAGCCTAAGGGCAAGGTGACCATGATGCGGCAGGTGATTGAGGAGAACGAGCGTCAAGGCGGCGACAGCCTGCAAGTGCTCCAGTTGTTTGACCGGATACGCAAGGCCAATCCTAACGATGTGACGATGGCCGAACTGAAGGTCGCTTACATGAGCATGAAGCACATGCCCGACAGCGTCGTCGACGGTGCCATGCGCCAAGTGCTTCAGATAGCGCCCGATCATGCCGCCATGCGCATGCAGGTGTTGCAGCATCTGCTGCGGGAGCAGCGATGGGAAGAGGTGGCCGTGGTGAGTCAGGCCGGTACCGAGTACAATCCCGAAGAGATGGCTTTCTACTATTTTCTGGGTTTGGCCCATTATCAGACCGAAAACAACGATGCAGCCCTCGATGCGTTGCGCCGGGGAATCGGGGTGGTCAATGATGAGAGCGAGCCGGCTATCGTGAGCGACTTATACTCCATCATGGGCAACATCCTCAACGAGAAGGGACTCAAGCAGCAAGCCTATGAGGCTTTCGACAGCTGTCTCAAGTGGAAGAGTGACAACATCGAGTGTCTCAACAACTACGCTTACTACCTGAGTGTGGAAAACAAGGAACTGGACAAGGCGGCACAGATGAGCTACAAGACCATCAAGGCCGAGCCCCGCAATGCCAGTTATCTCGACACTTATGCGTGGATACTCTTCCGGCAGGAGCGATACGCTGAGGCCAAGATCTATATCGACCAAGCGTTGGCCAACGACACTGTTGCCCATGCGCAGCCCAGTGCCGTGGTGCTTGAGCACGCCGGCGACATCTATGTCCAAAACGGCTTGACAGCGCAAGCAGTGGCTTACTGGCAGCAAGCCCTGCAGGCTGGGGGAGGAAGTGCGCAGTTGCCCAAGAAAATACAGTTACAAAAATACATAGCAGATGATGATAAAAACAATCCATAAATGGTGCGCCCTCGTGTTGTTGGCCACCCTTACCGCATGTGCCTCCCACCAGCGGATGGCTGGCACCAAGACTTCTTCGACAGGCTCTTCAAAGTCGTCCGAAGCTTCCGAAGTGGCTGCGCCGCTCCGCTTTGTGCAGCAAGTGGCCGACCAGCGGCTGTACCAAAAAGATATCGTGGCCGACATGACTTTCCGCATCAAGGCAGGCAAACTCGACCAGAATCTTCCGGGTTCGCTCCACATGCGTCGTGACGAGGTCGTCCGCTTGCAGGTTTTCATCCCCATCTTGGGCAGCGAGGTGGGACGCATAGAGTTTACTCCCGATTACGTGTTGGTGGTCGACCGCATTCACCACGAATACATCAAGGCCGATTATGGCAAGCTCGACTTCCTCCGTGACAACGGCCTCGATTTCTATAGCTTGCAGTCGCTCTTCTGGAACCAGCTCTTGCTGCCCGGAAGCCAGCGTGTAAGCGAGGCCGACCTTGCCCGCTTCCAGGCCGACCTGTCGGGCAAGGGTGCCACGGTCCCCGTCACCTATACCCAAGGACAGCTGCAATTCTGTTGGGAGGCTGACCGCAACCTCTCGCGCATCCTTTCCGCACAGGTTTTGTATCAGAGCGCCCAGCACGGCACCTCCTCGCTGGTATGGAAATATGCCGATTTCCAGCCCTTAGGAGTGAAGTTCTTCCCCGCGACCCAATCGTTTACATTTACGACCAACGCCACGGGCACCCCCCAACAAGGCACCATCACGCTCAAGTTGGGTCGTCTGGGCACAGATTCCAAGTGGGATGCCCGCACCACACTGTCTTCCAAATACAAGAAGATAGAAGCTACCGACGTGTTCGACAAATTGATCCTCCTGCAGTGATGAGACGCACATTCCTTCTGTTATTCCTGTTCAGTCTGTTGCCGCTCACGCTGACCGCCCAGCGCAAGCAGTCCACCGCCAGGCAGACCACGACGAGCACGACCAAAAAGAAGACGACCCCAAAAAAGGCCAAGACCAAGCAGGCTGCCACTACCTCTATCAAAGGACTGCAAAACCAGCGGGCCGCCGTGCAGAAAAAGATACGTCAGCAGGAGCAGGCACTGAAGGCCAACAAGGCCGATGTGTCGCGCAGACTGAAGGATCTCATGGTCATCAACAGCGAAATCAGTCAGCAGCAGCGCTCCATAGACGACATTACCCGTGACATTACCCATCTTGATGGTAATATCCAGCTCCTTACCTCGCAGCTTGCCATGCTCGAGCGCCAGCTCGACGAGTGCCGGCAGCGCTATGTGCGCTCTGTACGCTACATGGCGCGTCACCACACGGTGCAAGACCGGCTCATGTTCGTCTTCTCTGCCCAGAGTCTCACCCAGATGTACCGCCGTATGCGCTTTGCCCGTCAGTATGCCACATACCAGCGGGCACAGGGCGAGATGCTGCAAGACAAGCAGAAGCAGGTCTCGCACAAGCAGCAACAACTGCAACAGGCGCGTGGAAGCAAGGACAAGCTCTTGCAGCAGAGCGTCCAGGCACGTAGCCAGTTGGAGAACAAGCAGACCGAACAGCAAAATGCGGTGAAGGGGTTGCAGCGCCAGCAGAAGACCATTCAGGCCATTATCGCCGAGCAGCGCCGCAAGAGCGAGTCGCTCAACAGCCTGATCGACCGCTTGGTGGCCGAAGAGGAGGCCAAGGCGCGTGCCCGGGCCGAGGCCGAAGCCAAGCGCAAGGCTGCTGCCGCCGCCGCTGCCAAGCGCAAGGCGGAAGAACTGGCACGCCGCAAGGCCGAAGCCGAGGCCGAAGCACGCGAGAATGCCCGTAGGGTGGCTGCTGCCCGTGAGGCCGAAGCCCGTACCCGAGCTGCTGCCGAAGAAGCCGCGCGTACCCAAGGCACCCAAGCCGCCGCACGGGCAGAGCAGGCTGCCCGCGAAGCTCGTGCAGCCCGCGAGGCTGCAGAGCGCAAGGCCGCTGCCGACAAGGAGCGTAGCAACCGCCAGATAGCTGCTGCCCGCCAGCGTGCCGACGAGGCCACGCGCATGTCTTCGGCAGACCGCATGCTCAGCGGTGGTTTCGAGGCCAACAAGGGGCGGCTGCCCATGCCCATGTCGGGCCGTGTGGTGAGCCATTACGGCCAATATGCGGTGGAGGGACTGAAGGGCGTGACGCTCGACAACAAGGGAATCAACATCCTCGGCCAGCCCGGTGCTGCCGTGCGCAGCATCTACGATGGCGAGGTAAGTGCTGTGTACCACTGGCAGGGCTCCATTTTTGTCATGGTACGCCACGGAGGCTACATCTCGTTTTACTGTAACCTCGGTTCCGTTTGCGTCTCCAAGGGGCAGCGTGTGTCCACCCGTCAGACGCTGGGCACAGTAGGCCCCGACCAAGTGTTGCAGTTCCAGTTGCGCCGGGGCTCTTCCCGGCTCAATCCCGAGGCTTGGCTGGCGCGTTAAGACATTCTTCGACAGCTGCCCTACTGTCTTTTTGAGACATTATCCGAAATAAAGGTAATTTTTTCCGAAAAATATATCCTTATGATACCATAATTATCCATATCTTTGCACAGAGAAAAGTGACAAAGATGACAAGGAAAGGATATTTCATCAAGCGAGTATTCGTTTGCATGCTCATGTGGATGGTGGCCGGTGTCTACGAGGCGATAGCCCAAGTGCACCACCCAGACACGGTGGAGGTGTTGTCGGCCATTGTGCGCGACCGCAAGACCCGCGAGCGGCTGGCCCACGTGAGCGTGACGGTGGTGGGGACATCGATGGGCACGGTGACCAATGCCGATGGCGTGTTTGCGATAAAGGTTCCGCGCCGGCTGCAGTGCCGGCAGATAGAGGTCTCGCACATGGGCTACCGGAGTGAGCGGCTCACGCTGACAGCCGAAACCGGCGACCGGCTGCCCGTGGTGTGGCTTACGCCAGTGGCACGCAGCCTGGGCGAGGTGGTGATTTATGGCGGCAATGCCCGTCGCATCATCGAGACGGCCTTGGCCAAGATTCCGGCCAACTATCCCGACACGCCCACCACGACCAGCGTCTTTTACCGCGAGACCGTGCAGAAGAGGCATCGGTTTACCTCGGTCTCCGAGGGTATGCTCGATGTGTACAAGACCGCCTACAAGCGGCGCGACGTGTCCCGAGACAAGGTGCGCCTGGCCAAGGCGCGCCGCCTGATGAGCCAGAAAAGGGGCGACACGCTGGCCGTCAAGGTGGAGGGTGGCCCCAATCTGGCCCTCTGCTACGATGTGGTGAAAAACGGCGATGCCCTGTTCGACGGACAGACCGTGGATGGGTATGCCTTCGAATTGGAATCTACGGTCATGCTCGACCGTAGGCCGCAGTACGTCATCAGCTTCAAGCCCCGCGTGTTGACAGACTATGCCCTGATGGTGGGCAAGGTGTATGTAGACTGCGAGCGCCTGTCGTTTACCAAGGCCGAGTTCTCGCTCGACCTCACCGACCGCGCCCGGGCCGTGGCGTCTATCCTGCACCGCAAACCCGCAGGATTGCGGTTTCGCCCGTTGGCACTCACTTTCCTCGTTACCTACCGGCAGCACGATGGGGTCACGCGCCTCAATTATATCGGCAGCGAGATGCGCTTCAAGTGCGATTGGAAGCGCCGGTGGTTCTCATCGTCTTACACCGTGTGGTCGGAGATGGTTACCGTAGACCATCGGCCCTTGGCGAATCATCCCATTTCCCCTCGCGAGGTGTTCGGAGCCAAGCAGATTTTCGACGACCTTGTAGACGAGTACGGCAGCGACGATTTCTGGCGCGACTACAACATCATCGAACCTACCGAGTCATTGGAAAATGCCGTCCGTAAGTTGCGCAAGAATCGCTAAACATGGCGTTCAGGTCACCCCAATGCCATGATTAGCTCGCCAAAGGTGGCGTTTAGCCATCGCAAACGCCACCTTTAGCATAGACAAGTGCCAAGTACCTGACTTTGACTGATTTTACTTTACACTTTTCTTGTTGTTTTACTAAATTACTT
>JBJEAU010000062.1:0-13124 GCA_051869355.1 Prevotella sp.
CCACGGGGCTGAAACGGTTGGTGCTGGCTATATCATCGGGCAGCGAGCCCCGAATGGGGCGATATATTATAGCACAGGGTGCGAACCCTGTGAACCAAAGGGCACATACACCCTGCGAGTCCTGTAAGGACGACATAATACCTTGCTGGCTTTTTATGTCGTCCTTACAGGACTCATAGCGGTTTTTTTGGGGGGGCTCATACACAGGGTTTGCACCCTGTGCTGTAGTATGTCGCCCCATTCGGGGCTCGTTGCTCTTTTTTGCCCTCACCCTATCCCCAAAGACCTATCACTTGTCAAAGCTAAATGCGGCATTTAGCTTGCGTAGTTGCCACAGGTAGGTAAGGGCAACGCTCGATGATTGTCTGGCCGCCACCATATCGTGCGACCCTCCGGGCGGGATAGACATGTACAACTAAGGGCTGACTTGACCATCCGAAATGTCTTTTGTTGGAAAAATATGGAAAAATGTGGAGATTTTTCCATATTTTTCCAATGCTCTTACTATCTTTGTACAGCAGAAATGCGGAATCTATTACGTACCTATATATAATAAGGAGGAAAAGACATGAGCAAAAGATGGCAGGTGGTTACGATGACGGCGGTGTTGCCTTTGGCGGCACAGGCAGTGACGGACAAGGCTCCCAATATCATCCTGTTTCTGGTGGATGATATGGGGTGGCAAGACACCTCGGTGCCGTTTGCGGAGACCAAAACCCGGCTCAACGGACTGTATGAGACCCCGAATATGGAGCGGCTGGCTGCTGAGGGCATGTGCTTCACGCAGGCTTATGCCTCGCCCATCAGTTCTCCCAGCCGTTGCAGTCTGATGTCTGGCAGCAACGCGGCACGCCACAGGGTGACCAACTGGACCCTGGAGCGCGACAAGACCACTGACTGCGCCGACAGCACGCTTGTGCCGCCAGAGTGGAACTATAACGGCATCTCGCCGGTGATGGGAATCAGTAAGACCTATCCTTGTAAGTCGTTTGTGGAGATACTCCGCGCGCATGGCTACCACACCATCCACTGCGGCAAGGCACACTGGGGCGCATTGGACACGCCCGGCGAGAATCCTACGGCATGGGGATTTGAGGTCAACATTGCCGGACATGCAGGCGGTGGACCGGCCACGTATCTGAGCGAGCAGAACTATGGGCACCGGCGCGATGGCGAGGCTTCTTCTCCTTTTGCGATACCCGGTCTGCAGACTTATTGGGGGACAGGCACTTTCCTGACCGAAGCCCTCATCCGGGAGGCACTGAAAGCCCTCGACAAGGCCAAGAAATACGGTCAGCCTTTCTTTCTCAACATGGCGCATTATGCCGTGCACATCCCCATCGACCGGGATATGCGATTTTTTGCCAAATATGTGCGCAAGGGCATGTCGGACAAAGAGGCAGCCTATGCCTCGCTCATCGAGGGCATGGACAAGAGTCTTGGCGATCTGATGAAATGGTTGCGTGAGAATGGCGAGGAAGACAACACCATCATCCTCTTTATGAGCGACAACGGAGGCTATGCCACGGGCAGCTATTGGCGCGACGAACCTCTCTACACCCAAAACGCACCGCTGCGCTGCGGCAAGGGGTCGATGTACGAGGGAGGCATACGCGAGCCGATGATTGTGAAATGGCCGGGACGGGTACAGGGTGCCACGCGCTGCGACCGTTACCTGCTTATCGAAGACTTCTTCCCCTCTATATTGGAAATGGCGGGCATCCGACGCTATGAGGTGCCCCAGACCGTGGATGGGGTGAGTTTTGTGCCGCTGCTCGACGGCAAGGGCGACCCCTCCAAGGACCGCATGCTGGTGTGGAATTATCCCAATGTGTGGGGCAACGAAGGTCCGGGTATCAGTCTCAACTGTGCCATGCGGCTCGGCGACTGGAAACTCATCTACTCGTACAAGACGGGGCAGCACGAGCTCTACAACCTGCGCAAGGATATCGGTGAGGCGCACAATCTGGCGGCCGTACATCCCGATGTGGTGCGCCAATTGTCGGCACGCCTGTCGGCCTATCTGCGCAAGGTGGGTGCCCAGCGGCCTGTGGTGAAGGCCACGGGCAAACCCTGTGCGTGGCCGGATGGGGTAGAGTAGAGGCTTGTGCAAACATAGGTTTGCCTATGTTTTGGGTAAAAATTTGTTGCTGTTGCCTATGTTTTGAGTAAAAATACTGGAAAGTTGCCTATGTTTTGTGCAGATTTTGTGTGAATTTTGCCTATGTTTTGGGAAATAATCGCTATATTTGCATCGGGTCATAAAGGTGAAACAAAGAAGCAAAGCTATGATATATAGGCAGTTGATGAAACAACTTGAGGCGTGGGCCGCACGACCAGCGCGCAAACCGCTTGTCTTGCGTGGGGCAAGACAGGTGGGGAAGACAACATTGGTGGATGAGTTTGCCAAGCACTATGATGTCTATCTCAAGCTTAATCTGGAGCAGTCGGCCAATGCCGATGTGTTTGCCAAAAGTGATGATGTGAAAGAAATTTTTCAGTATATCTGCCTGCAACGTAAGGTGGTGGCAGATTCCACCAAGCGTACCCTGCTTTTTATCGATGAGATACAAAACGAGCCACGGGCAGTGGGAATGTTGCGCTATTTTTATGAGGAGATGCCGTGGCTGCATGTCATAGCTGCGGGTTCCAGACTGCAGACGCTTATCAGGCAGCGCGTCTCGTTTCCTGTGGGCAGAGTGGAATATCTTGCGTTGCGTCCATGTACCTTTTTGGAATACCTCAATGCCATCGGGCAGGAACCACTGGCTGAGATGGTGAGAGAGATGGCGGTCCCGACCCTTTATCATGACCTGCTGCTGTCTCATTTTAACCGTTATGCTTTGGTGGGAGGCATGCCGGAAGTGCTGGCAGACTATGCGCGGCATGAAGATGTTACACGTCTGGCCCCTATCTATCGGTCGCTGCTCGATAGTTACAATGAGGATGTGGAGAAATATGCCCGTAATGATAACCAAGTGCGGGTAATCAGACATCTCTTGGTGCATGGATGGGCTGAGGCCGGGCAGACCATCACGTTCAATAGGTTTGGCGGCAGCTCCTATACAAGCCGGGAGGTACACGAAGCCTTGGAAGTCATGCAGAAGGCTTTCTTGCTGAATCTGGATTATCCGGTCACGGTGGCCAAGGCTCCAGCTGTTCCGGCTGTCAACCGGCAGCCCAAACTGGTGTGGATGGATGTGGGTGTCATGAATTTCTCTGTGGATATACAGACCGAATACCTGCAAAATGCGTCGTTGATGGATGTGTGGAAAGGGCATGCTGCCGAGCAAGTGGTGGCGCAAGAGTTGCGGGTGGTGCTCGATCGCAATTATCGCAATGAACAGTATTATTGGGTGCGTGACAAGAAAGGGGCTACGGCTGAGGTGGATTATGTCTGGCAGCATCGTGCCCAACTGCTGCCTATCGAAGTGAAGTCGGGTACCAATGCCCATTTGCGCTCGCTCCATTCGTTTATGACGATGGCAGATGCGCCCAATGTCGCCATCAGGATATGGCTCGGACCTTATCGTGTGGATGACTTGGTGTCGCCATCGGGGCATGCGTTTCGGTTAGTCAGTTTACCATTTTATGATGTGGGCATATTGGATGTTGTATTAGAACGCTTGGCATAGGAAATAGAGATTTGTACAAACAGCTATATAATATAATGTATATGAAAAAGTGGATCATTGGGATGGTGGCCATGCTGTGGACGATAGGTACTTATGCTGCCTCGCCGGTAAAAGGATTGCTGGAGCGTATCGACAAGGGAGCTTCGCAACGGTTTGTGATAGAGTTGAAGCCGGGAGATAGGGACTTCTTCGAGCTGGATTACCGTGCAGGGAAACCCGTGGTGCGGGGAAACAACTATGTGAGTATCGCCACGGGCATTCATTGGTACTTGAAGTACTATGTGGGCATCCATCTCTGTTGGGGACACATGCACGCCCGTCTGCCGCAGCAGTTGCCGGCGGTGCCGAAGCCTGAGCGTCATGAGACGGATATGCGGTTGCGGTTCGATTTCAACTACTGTACCCACTCGTACACGATGGCTTTCTGGGACTGGGCGCGCTGGGAAGAGGAGATAGACTGGATGGTGCTGCATGGCATCAACATGCCGCTCTGCGCCACGGGTATGGGTAGTGTGTGGCGGAACGTGTTGTTGCGGCTGGGCTATACCCGTGACGAAGTCAACGACTTTGTGGCGGGATCCGCCTTTCAGAGTTGGTGGCTGATGAACAATCTCGAAGGTTGGGGTGGTCCCAATCCCGACAGTTGGTACTCCCGGCAAGAAGATTTGCAACGCCGCATCGTGCGCCGGATGCGCGAGTGGGGTATCGAACCGGTGTTGCCGGGCTACTCGGGCATGCTTCCCGCCAATGCCAAGGAGCGTCTGGGAGTGGATGTGGCCGACCCGGGGCGGTGGTGCGGCTATCGCCGGCCGGCTTTCCTACAACCGCAAGACCCTAATTTCCAGCGTATTGCGCGCATCTACTACCAAGAGTTGACCCGTCTGTATGGTAAGGCGCGCTATTACAGCATGGACCCGTTTCATGAAGGCGGCAATACCAAGGGTGTGGACCTCGCTGCTGCCGGCAAGGCAGTCTGGCAGGCTATGAAAGCCGTAAATCCTAAGGCTGCGTGGGTGGCTCAAGCGTGGCAGGCATGCCCGCATGACGGCATGATAGCTGAGATTCCAGAAGGGGATATGGTGGTGCTCGACCTGTATTCGGAGAGTTGTCCGCAATGGGGCGATTCGGCCTCCATCTGGTATCGTCCTCAGGGTTTTGGCAAGCACCATTGGCTCTACTGTATGCTGCTCAACTTTGGCGGCAATGTGGGTCTGCATGGCAAGATGCGGCATGTGATAGATGAGTTTTATAAGGCCAAAGAGAGTGGCTTCGGCCACAGCCTGAAAGGGATTGGCCTGACGATGGAGGGAACGGAGAACAATCCGGTGATGTATGAACTGTTGACCGAACTGCCTTGGCGTGCCGGGCGGTTTGACAAGGACGAATGGCTGCGTGGCTATCTGTGCGCACGCTACGGCAAGCTGACACCGGGTGTGGAAAAGGCTTGGATGCTGTTGAGCAATACCATCTATGCCTGTCCCGACGGCTCCACCCAGCAGGGCACCCACGAGTCGGTGTTTTGCGCCCGTCCCTCGCTCAACGCCTATCAGGCTTCGTCGTGGTCGTGTATGGCAGATTATTACCAGCCGATGGACATTATCCGTGCGGCCAACGACATGGTGGCCGAGGCTGATGCGTATCGCGGCAATGCTGATTTCGAATACGATCTGGTGGATATTGTCCGGCAGGCAGTAGCGGAGAAGGGTAGGCTGGTGTATCCTGTAGTGGTGGCAGCTTACAAGGCGGCTGATCAAGAACTGTTTGCTTCGGCCTCGGCCCGTTTCTTGAATCTTATCCTGCTGCAAGACCGTCTGTTGGCCACCCATCGCAACTTTAAGGTGGGACGCTGGATAGGCGATGCTCGCCGGATGGGTACCACGGCAGCGGAGCGCGACCTCTATGAGTGGAATGCACGGGTACTGGTGGCCACATGGGGCAATCGCCACGCGGCCGAGCAAGGCGGTCTGCACGACTATGCCCACAAGGAATGGAACGGCATGCTGCGCGACTATTATTATATAAGGTGGAAAGCCTTCTTCGACGAACTGGCGGGCAGGTTGGACGGCAAGTCCGCCAAAGAAATCGACTTCTATGCGATGGAAGAGGCGTGGACGCTCCAGCACAATGGTTATGCCGAGCAGCCGGAAGGAGACCCGATAGAGGTGGCCAAGCAGACGATGCGAGCGATCAGTAAGTAGATGGTGGGCCACTAGGCTTGATGCTCTGTCCCTATATCTGCAAGGGTTTGTTTCCTCAGAAATCCTTGCAGATATATTTTCTTACTCCATGAAAAACGAATGTATGTTGGATGTGATTCTTTTAAAATGTGTTAATGGCTGTTTGGGTTTGTCGTCAATGCCTGTTTATCTATTAGAAGTCTCTTAAAAGAGTTATGACGGAAAAGGATTTTATACATATCGTCCCACAAATGCGCTCGATGGCCATTGCGTCGGCACGTCGCGTAGGACTTGATGCGGATAGTGCCGAGGATGTGGCACAGGATGTGTCAGTACGGCTATGGCAAATGCATGATGAACTGGAGCGGTATGGCTCGTTGTCGGCACTTGTTAGGCTCATGGCGCGCCGCTTGTCCCTCAACGTACTGGCACGTCCACAGTGCATATTGGTAGATGGCGTACTTCGGACGGCGGATGGAATGGTGGTGTCGGGTACTCCGGCTGAAGAACTGGAATGTAAAGAAGAGTGGGAGCGGTTTTGTCAGCGTATGGCATCCTTACCCTCTACGCAACAGGCTGTATTCTACATGCGTCAGGTGGAGCGGAGAGGACATGAAGAAATCGGTCGTTTGTTGGGGATAGAACCGACATCAGTAAGTACGCTATTGGCGAGAGCCCGTAAGAAAATGTTTGAACAATTGGATATAAGGAGGAGTTAAGATGAAGCAAGTCGACAAACAGTTAATAGCCCGTCTGCTCGCACGCTATATGGAAGGGCAGACAACCATAGAAGAGGAAGATGTGCTCAATGCTTATTTTCACGCATCGCATCGCATCCCTGAGGAGTGGGAGACGTATCGCCGCATGTTTTGCTATTATGATACAGCGTGCATCGTGGAAACACATCGCGCTCAGAGTGCCAGCATCTGGAAGTGGGCAGCGGTGGCCTTGTTGCTTCTCCTTGTGGGAGTGGCCACTTGGCTATGGAAACAGAATGAACAGGCCCTGGGACAACCACAGTTGGCACAACGCACAGAGAATCTTTTTGTAGATAAACACGATAGGGGAAAGAGTCCCGTCTCGAACGTGATTAATGCAGAGATGCCAGTCCGTGAGCAAGCAAGTGCGCCGATAGCGAAACGACCATCGCATAAGGGAATTTCGGAAACATTGGTAGAGGAGGTGGCAGATTCGGCCGAAATGGCATTGCCGTCGGACACGGAAGAGACAATGGAAACAGTTGACCCACGTATGGAAGCCTCTTTAAGCGAGATTTGTCTGGCTTCGGCTAACCCTCTGCAAATGATGTTGTTGCTGATAGGTAGGGAAAATGAGGAGCTACAGCTGCAGTTGCTACTGCGTGGTATGGCGGTAGGTGCACTGGGTCTGAGCACAGACTTGTATGGAGAGACTGTTGCAAGTGTGGGCTGGTATGGTTTGGGGTATGGGTATGAAACCGGTTTGCCAGAGGAATAGAGATAGAAGAAACATGATAATAGTATTAGATAAGAATAAGGATATGAAAACAAAGTTTATTTTGACAGTATGTCTATGCTTGTTGTTGTTTCAGCAGGAGTGTGCGGCACAAGAGGCAACACGCAAGGCTTTTAATGCTTTTGCCAATAAGAAACAGGGGATGGTCTATGAGGCGAATACTGACAGCAAGGACGGGACATCAGCGGAAGAATGGACGTTGAGGCTTCACAAATCGGAGCAATCTGTATTAGAGAAGCTGAAAACTGCAATGATGAAAGACAATATGAAAGCCTATCATTTTGCGGTCGTGACCGGAAAACGGAATGTACAGACCATCCAGTGTAAGAAAAAGGATTGGAAGATAGGGGAAGATTATGATAACTATGTGTTGTCTTGCTTTGATGATAAGACAGCCAAGAACCGCAAATGGGTTTTCGCATTGGAATGGAAGAATCGTAAGGATGACTCGCTGATGGTACGGTTGCTGAGGCTGTATGACGTGAAAACCAAGCGGATGACGCGTGAAGAGCAACTCGCAGTCTTAAAGACCAAGGAATTTCCTGATCAGCGCGTGCCCGAAGGAGCATGGATAAAACTGGGAGAAGATATTCGGAAAGTGTCTGCAGACTTGATGAATCGCAAGGACATCAACAAGATGAACATGTCTGTACGGGGTCTCATGAATGTTTTTAACAAGTTCGCGGAGCGTTACCCTTTGAATGAAGGAGATATTACGCCATGTTTGACAGCGGCAGAAAGTATGTCTGCGATGGGTAATCTGGACAGCCTCAAGGCTTTTACCAGAAAATACAATACAGATGAATGTTATGGCCTTGTGATGAGATTCCTTGATCCAGAACTTGGCAAAGATGTGACGCTGGAAGAGATTGCTTATAATAAGCGATTGCGGGATGACGAGAAATATAAACTGATCAACATGTGGAGTTTGATGTGTATGGCGGCCGATGAGTTAGAACGGAAGGCGGATGTAGCGGATAAGAAAACTGAAGAAAACGGGAAAAAGTGATTCTGTAGGAGGATGATGCTGTCCAAAGAATGTGCCAAAATGGAGACGTGGTGTTTCTGTTTTGGCACATCCCGCTGTCCCTTTCTGATGAATAGTTAGAAATCAGGAGGTGTGCTGTGGCTCCCTCGCCCTGTGGGAGAGGGATGGGGTGAGGGCACTTTGAAATGGGGTGAGAGAAATACAACCATGAGAGGGGTGGGCAGCCAATGATTTGTGCTATTCGGTGGTAACGAATCATCCTTGTACATTTGCCCTTGCCACATCCTATGTTTATAATAAGGTGGGGTGTTTGCATTCATTCATATCTGGCTGTTGGCGGACGCACCGAGGTACGTCCCTACAGGTTGGATTAGTTTTTGTCCTCGCTCAAGGTGAGAACAATATGATTCAAGTTTTCCACCAGTTTGTTTTGTTTTTCCGATAAGATTGTTTACTTTTGTGTGAACAATATTGATAACAAGGAAAATAATGGACCAAAACAATAATCAGCAGCCTATGCCGCTGCAGCTTGATTTGAAGCCGGAAGTGGCTTCTGGAGAATATTCCAACTTGGTGTTGATCAGCCATTCGCATAGTGATTTTGTCCTCGATTTCGCCCGTGCCTTGCCGGGTTTGCCCAAACCTGAGGTGGCCAGTCGTATCATCATGGCACCGGAACATGCCAAACGTTTGCTCGGTGCCCTGCAGGAGAATGTCTATAAATATGAGAAAGAGTTTGGCAAGATAGATTTGGGACTTCAGGAACCCCGTACCATTGCTCCTTTCGGCTCTGGAAAAGGAGAGGCGTAAGAAGATAGCTATTCGTAGTCGGTTTGCCGCTGCCGATCGGGTGATGCATCGGTGGCGGTATGTTTTCATGCACGCTGTCTGGAGGCAAGCGTGTACATGAAAGGTATGGCTTGGAGTGGGCGAAAGGGATTTGTCGGTAGTAAATAAAAATAAAAAATGGTACGAAGTGTTAAATAATGCGATGCTCGACCAATTTTATTTGACTATAATTAGGTGATATAAGAAGATTTTCGTACCTTTGCAGCCCGAAACGGCATGGTATGTCCGCTTCCCGAAATGTTTGATAATAACGAAAATAAATATATAAATTAAAACAGTAAAATTATGCCTACAATTCAACAATTGGTTAGAAAAGGCAGAAAGGACTTGGTAGACAAGAGCAAGTCGCCGGCTTTGGACAACTGTCCGCAGCGTCGTGGCGTGTGTGTTCGTGTTTATACCACAACTCCTAAGAAGCCTAATTCGGCAATGAGAAAAGTTGCCCGTGTGCGTCTGACAAACCAGAAGGAGGTTAACTCCTACATTCCGGGAGAGGGTCACAACCTGCAGGAGCACTCTATCGTGCTCGTACGTGGTGGTCGTGTAAAGGATCTCCCTGGTGTACGTTATCACATCGTACGTGGTACATTGGATACCGCCGGTGTTGCCAGCCGTACACAGCGCCGTTCTAAGTATGGTGCAAAACGTCCGAAGGCTAAGAAGTAAGCCCAAGGAATGGATGCCGAGAGTTCACAGGCGGAGATGCCTGGGAGCTTGAGGCGTGCAAATCTAAAGAATCTTTTTTTTAAATTAAACGTTTTGCTGGAGAATGGTACAAGGTTGAGTAAATGCCAGGGTGCTGGCGTTGAAGAACAAATAAACAGCCTCCGCAGAATAAACTAAAAAACAAAAATGAGAAAAGCAAAACCAAAGAAGCGCGTGGTTCTTCCCGATCCCGTGTTCAACGACCAGAAGGTCTCTAAGTTTGTAAACCACTTGATGTATGACGGCAAGAAGAACGTGTCATACGAAATCTTCTACAAGTCTCTGGATATCGTGAAGGAGAAGATGGCCAATGAAGAGAAGTCTCCGCTGGAGATTTGGAAGCAGGCTCTCGACAACATCACTCCGCAGGTGGAGGTGAAGAGCCGCCGTATCGGTGGTGCCACATTCCAGGTTCCTACAGAAATTCGTCCCGACCGTAAGGAGAGCATCTCTATGAAGAACCTTATCGGTTATGCCCGCAAGCGCGGTGGTAAGAGCATGGCCGACAAACTGGCTGCCGAGATCATGGACGCTTTCAACAACCAGGGTGGTGCTTACAAGCGTAAGGAAGACATGCACCGTATGGCTGAGGCTAACCGTGCATTCGCTCACTTCAGATTCTAAACTAACAAGAAGAATAAACAATGGCAAATCGCGATTTACATTTGACCCGTAATATCGGTATCATGGCCCACATCGATGCCGGTAAGACCACTACATCAGAGCGTATCCTCTTCTATACAGGAAAGACTCACAAGATCGGTGAGGTGCACGATGGTGCTGCTACGATGGACTGGATGGCTCAGGAGCAGGAGCGTGGTATCACCATTACCTCTGCTGCCACCACATGTAACTGGAACTATCAGGGCAAATCTTATAAAATCAACTTGATCGATACTCCGGGACACGTGGACTTCACCGCTGAGGTTGAGCGTTCACTCCGTGTGCTCGACGGTGCTGTGGCTACTTATTCGGCTGCAGACGGTGTACAGCCCCAGTCGGAGACTGTATGGCGTCAGGCTGACAAGTACAACGTACCCCGTATCGGTTATGTGAACAAGATGGACCGTTCGGGTGCTGACTTCTTCGAGACCGTACAGCAGATGAAGGACATCTTGGGTGCCAATCCTTGCCCCGTGCAGATTCCTATCGGTGCTGAGGAGAACTTCAAGGGTGTTGTAGACCTTATCAAGATGAAGGCTATCCTGTGGCACGATGAGACCATGGGTGCTGAATATGATATTGAGGATATTCCTGCTGACCTCGTGGACGAGGCCAATGAGTGGAGAGAGAAGATGCTGGAGAATGCTGCCAACTTTGATGATGAGCTCATGGAGATGTATCTCGAAGGTGCTGACATTCCCGAGGATAAGCTGATTGCTGCTATCCGCAAGGGTACCATCGCTATGGAGCTTACTCCTATGACACTGGGTTCTTCTTACAAGAACAAGGGTGTGCAGCCTCTGCTCGACTACGTATGTGCTTTCTTGCCCTCACCTCTCGACACAGAGGCTATCGTGGGTACCAACCCCGATACCGAAGAGGAAGAGGACCGCAAGCCGTCAGAGGATGCTCCTACTTCAGCGCTCGCATTTAAGATTGCTACCGACCCCTTCATGGGCCGTCTGGTGTTCTTCCGCGTTTACTCGGGTAAGGTTACTGCCGGATCTTACGTGTACAATCCGCGCTCGGGCAAGAAGGAGCGTATCAGCCGTCTGTTCCAGATGAACTCCAACAAGGAGATTCCTATGGACTCTATCGATGCCGGTGATATCGGTGCTGGTGTTGGTTTCAAGGATATCCGTACCGGTGATACCCTGTGCGACGAGAACAATCCTATCGTACTCGAGTCTATGACCTTCCCCGATACGGTGATTTCTATCGCTGTAGAGCCGAAGAGCCAGGCCGACGTGGCCAAACTCGACAACGGTCTTGCCAAGTTGGCAGAGGAGGATCCTACATTTACCGTACGTACCGATGAGCAGAGTGGCCAGACCATTATCTCGGGTATGGGTGAGCTCCACTTGGATATCATCATCGACCGTCTGAAGCGTGAGTTCAAGGTTGAGTGTAACCAGGGTAAGCCTCAGGTTAACTACAAAGAGGCCATCATGGGCTTTGCCCAGAGCCGTGAGACATACAAGAAGCAGAGTGGTGGTCGTGGTAAGTTCGCTTGTATCGATGTTACCATCGGTCCTAAGGACGAAGACTACACCGAGGGCGATCTGCAGTTTGTCAACGAGGTGAAGGGTGGTAACGTGCCCAAGGAGTTTATTCCTTCTGTTGAGAAGGGCTTCAAGGACTGCCTCTCTAACGGTGTACTCGGTGGCTATCCCATGACGGGAATGAAGGTGACTTTGACCGATGGTAGCTTCCACCCTGTAGACTCTGACCAGTTGTCATTCGAGTTGGTTGCTCACCAGGCATTCAAGGTGCTCTGCCCGAAAGCTAAGCCCGTATTGATGGAGCCCATCATGCGCGTGGAGGTGGTTACACCTGAGGAGAACATGGGTGATGTAATCGGCGACTTGAACAAGCGTCGTGGTATGGTTCAGGGTATGGAGGAAGCCCGCAGTGGTGCCCGTATCGTGAAGGCTATGGTGCCGCTGGCAGAGATGTTCGGCTATGTTACCGCTCTGCGTACCATTACTTCTGGCCGTGCAACAAGTTCTATGGAGTATGATCACCACGCTCCGCTGTCTACAGCTATCGCCAAGGCAGTGCTCGATGAGCAGAAAGGTCATTCAGAACTTCTGTAAGCCCATATAAACAAAGCGGGGAGGCACTGCTTAGCGAATGACTCTTAAGTAGTGTACCTCCTTGCTTGCAATACATAAACCAATAACAATTACAAGTAAACAAACAATGAGTCAGAAAATCAGAATCAAGCTGAAGTCTTATGACCACCAGTTGGTAGATAAGTCTGCAGAGAAGATTGTAAAGGCAGTGAAGGCTACAGGCGCTATCGTTAGCGGTCCTATTCCATTGCCAACACACAAGCGTATTTTCACAGTAAACCGCAGTACCTTCGTCAACAAGAAGGCTCGCGAGCAGTTCCAGCTTTCAGACTACAAGCGTCTGATCGATATCTACAGCTCTACCGCCAAGACGGTGGATGCCTTGATGAAGTTGGAGTTGCCCAGTGGTGTGGAAGTAGAGATCAAAGTGTAGTTTTATTCAACAAGTTAATATTTAATTGAAATGCCAGGATTAATTGGAAGAAAAATCGGAATGACATCCGTTTTCAGTGCCGACGGTAAGAACATACCGTGCACT
>JBJEAU010000063.1:0-13075 GCA_051869355.1 Prevotella sp.
TGACCTATCTAACAGCGAATTCTAATTTGGGTGGCGCGTTGATGAAGTCAGGATGCAACTTGGTCATATGCCATGTGTGGAATATTTGAATAGATTGAATACAGAAGGGGAATTAACAGTACAGCAAAAATACAACATTCGCACGTATTTTAAAAATTTGAGAACTATGTCTTACAACATGGCAAATCAAATAGTCAATGACAATCCAATTCACTCAAAAACCAGCTACAAACCGCGTCCTCATGATATAGATGTTTGGAAAGAAAAGCGGAAAAATTGTACCAATTGTGGAGGTACAGGCATTGATCCAAAGTATATGTCTATGGCATTGGCGGTTGCGCATTTAGGATATTTCCACCAAGATGGAACTATCAAATGCAAGTACTGCGGAGAGTATGGTAAACATTGGCATCAAATATGTTTTGACTGTACTATCAAACAATATTAATGATAAAGATTGACTGAAAAATGTCATCCCACTTATGACCTGCACAAAAAGAGAGACCTTGCTATGGATAATCATAACAAGGTCTCTCTTTTCCTTTAATAATCGGCTTTTCCTGCGGTGGCGGACGCACGGACGTGCGTCCCTATAGGTAGCGGACGGTTGGCGGTTTTTACCGTCTCACCTTTTTACTGTTTTACCTTTTTACCGCTTTACCTTTTGGCAAGGATGATTTTCTTGCCCTCCTCCACGGCCTCCATGTTGAGGGGTATGAGGTGGTGATGGCGCTCCGGCAGACTCTTGTAGAGTGCGCGTGAGAGCCCGTCGGTGCTGACCACGGGGCATACGTGGAGCAGTCCTCCGAGCACGATCATGTTGAAGACCTTGGGATTGTTCATGGCGGCGGCCTTGTCCATGGCGTCTATCTCGTAGATGCGGATGTCTGTGCGCTTGGGCGGCTGGGCGATGCCGAAGCCGTCGTAGATGAGGATGCCTCCGGGCTTGACGCGCTCCTCAAACTTGTCGAGCGAGGGCTGGTTGAGCACGATGGCCACATCGTATCTGCTGAGGATGGGCGACGAGATGCGCTCGTCGCTTACGATGACGGTGACATTGGCTGTGCCGCCCCGCTGCTCGGGGCCGTAGGCGGGCATCCATGTCACCTCCTTGTTGTCCATGAGTCCCGAGTAGGCCAGTATCTTGCCCATGGAGAGCACGCCCTGGCCTCCAAATCCGCTGATGATGATTTCTGTTTTCATATCTTGCTGTTGTCGGCCGTTTGGTGGCCGTGTGTCTATAGTTGGGGGGTGTGGTGTGTAAAAGCTACTTGGAGGGGATGGTGTCTTTGAGGTCTCCCTTGTGGTACTGCTCAAACATGTGCTGTCGCATCCACTCGTTGGCCTGCACGGGCGAGAGTTTCCATCCGCTGTTGCAGGTGGCGACGATCTCCACGAGCGACGAACCGAGTCCGCGCATGGAGGCATCGAAGGCCTTGCGTATGGCTTTCTTGGCCTGCCGTATGGCGGCGACGGTCTCCACGCTCTGGCAGGTGACGTAGCAGGTGCCGGGGAGCTGGGCTGCGAGCTGTGCGATGTTGAGCGGCCATCCGTGGAGCCGTGGGTCGCGTCCGTAGGGACAGGTGCTGGTCTTCTGGCCCACGAGGGTGGTGGGTGCCATCTGCCCGCCGGTCATGCCGTAGATGGCGTTGTTGATGAAGATGATGGGCAGGTTTTCGCCGCGGTTGAGGGCGTGTATGGTCTCGCAGGTGCCGATGCAGGCGAGGTCTCCGTCGCCCTGATAGGTGAAGACGAGGCGGTCTGGCCACAGGCGCTTGATGGCGGTGGCCACTGCGGGGGCTCGTCCGTGGGCGGCTTCCTGCCAGTCTATGTCGAGATAGCGGTAGGCGAAGACGGCGCAGCCTACGGGGCACACGCCTACGGTCTTGTCGGCCATGCCCATCTCTTCGATGACTTCGGCCACCAGCTTGTGCACCACGCCGTGGGAGCATCCCGGGCAGTAGTGCATGGGGGTGTCGTTCATGAGCCGTGGTTTCTGGTAGACCAGATTGTCGGGGGATATGATAGGGTTGCTCATAGCTTTGCTGTGTTTATGTGTATGTATATGGATGGAGAGTGAGATGCCTCGTGGGGGGTCAGGCATTGCTCAGGGCATTGACAATCTCTTCGGGGTCGGGCACCATGCCGCCCAGTCGGCCGAAGTGGCTCACGGTGGCATGGCCCTCTACGGCCAGCCTCACGTCTTCGACCATCTGTCCGGCGTTGATTTCGGCCACGAGGAAATGCTTGGCCTTGCGTGCCAGTGCGGCAATCTGCTTCTCGGGGAATGGCCACAGGGTGATGGGGCGGAAGAGGCCCACGCTGATGCCCTCGGCGCGCGCCAGCTCTACGGCCTTCTCTGCGATGCGTGCGATGCTGCCGAAGGCCACGATGATGTACTCGGCATCGTCTGTGAGCTGTTGCTCATAGCGCACCTCTGTGTCGCGGATCTTGCGGTACTTGGCCTGCAGGGCCAGATTGCGCTGCTCCATGACCTCGGGCTTGAGCTCAAGCGAGGTGAGGATGTTGGGCTGCCTGTCGGGGGTGCGCCCTATGGTGGCCCAGGGACACTCTCTTCTGATTTCGTCCTCGGTGCGGCGTGGCTTCATGGGCGGCAGCACCACCTTCTCCATCATCTGGCCGATCACGCCGTCGGAGAGTATCATGACGGGGTTGCGGTAGCGGAAGGAGAGGTCGAAGGCGAGGTCTACGAAGTCGGCCATCTCCTGCACGGAGTTGGGGGCGAGCACGATGACGTAGTAGTCGCCGTTGCCGCCTCCGCGGGTGGCCTGGAAGTAGTCGCTCTGGCTGGGCTGGATGGTGCCGAGTCCGGGGCCTCCGCGCTGCACATTGACGATGACGCCGGGTATCTCGGCGCCTGCCATGTAGCTGATGCCCTCCTGCATGAGCGATACGCCGGGCGATGACGATGAGGTCATGACGCGCTTGCCGGCTCCGCCGCCGCCATAGACCATATTGATGGAGGCTACCTCGCTCTCTGCCTGGAGCACCACCATGCCGGTGGTCTCCCACGGCTTGAGCATGGAGAGTGTCTCGATGATCTCGCTCTGTGGGGTGATGGGGTAACCGAAATATCCGTCGGCTCCGCAGCGGATGGCCGCATGGGCTATCGCCTCGTTGCCTTTCATGAGTTTCACTTCTTGTTGTGCCATAGCTGGTCTGTGTTAGTTTTACTCCATTTTCTTCCTGTACACGGTGATGCAGCCGTCGGGGCAGACGATGCCGCAGCTGGCGCATCCGATGCAGTCGTCGGGGCGTGCGGCCTCTACGTAGGGGTAGCCGTGGACATTGACCTTGCGGGGAGCGAGCGCGATGACGTGCTGCGGACAGGCTCCCACACACAGTTGGCATCCCTTGCAGCGGTCTGCATTGACGATGATAGCTCCCTGGATCTTGCTCATAATGTATGTGTGATGGTTGTTGGGTGTTAAGGATTGTATGCGTCGCGATGGTAATAGGCCAGTATGTCGTCGAGCATCTGCTTGGCGGCCGCTGCCGGCGACTGGGGGTCTGCGGCGATGGCCTCCATGTAGCAGTCGATGGCGTGCTGCCAGTCTCCCTGCCTCCGGTACTCGTTACCTCGGCGGTAATACTCGTCGGCGGTCATGGATAAAACTCCTTCTTGCCGGCCGAGAGGGTATTCTTCATGAGCGAGCAGATGGTCATGGGTCCCACTCCTCCGGGCACGGGGGTGATGTAGGCACAGTGGGGTGCCACCGCGTCGAAGTCTACATCGCCGCTCAGGCGGAATCCGCTCTTGCGGGTGGCGTCGGGCAGCCGGGTGGTGCCCACGTCTATCACCACGGCTCCCTCCTTGACCATGTCGGCGGTGACGAAACGGGGGCGGCCGATGGCTGCGATGAGGATGTCGGCCTGGCGGCAGGTCTCCTTGAGGTGGGTGGAGTGTGAGTGGCACACGGTGACGGTGCTGTCTCCATACTGCTTCTGCATCATGAGCTGGGCCATGGGCTTGCCCACGATGTTGCTGCGGCCGAGGACCACGCACTGCTTGCCCGAGGTCTCGATGTGGTAATGCCTGAGCAGGGTGAGGATGCCAAGCGGGGTGGCGGAGATGAAGCAGGGCAGCCCGATGGCCATGCGGCCCACGTTGATGGGGTGGAAGCCGTCTACATCCTTGCGGTAGTCGATGGCCATGATCACCCGCTGCTCGTCGATGTGTGCGGGCAGGGGCAGCTGCACGATGAAGCCGTCTACATCGTCGTCTTCGTTGAGGCGCGCCACACACTGGAGCAGTTCTTGCTCGGTCACGTCGGCCTCGTATCGGATGAGGGTGGACTTGAAGCCGCACTGCTCGCAGGCCATCACCTTGTTCTTGACATAGGTCTCGGAGCCTCCGTCGTGGCCCACCAGCACCGCTGCCAGATGCGGCCGCTTGCCTCCGCCGGCCACGATGGCCTCTACCTCTTGCGCGATCTCTTGCTTGATGGCCGCGGCGGTGGCCTTGCCGTCTATCAGTTGGTATTCCATATTACTTGGTGAATCTGTTTCTTGGGTTTTTACGTCGTTAGAGTTTGGGCATGCCGGGCATGCCTTTCATGCGTCCCATCATGCCTTTCATGCCGGCTCCGGTGACCATCTTCATCATCTTGCGTGTCTGGTCAAACTGCTTGATGAGGCGGTTCACCTCCTGGATGTTGGTGCCCGAGCCCTTGGCGATGCGCTGGCGGCGGCTGGTGTTGAGGATGGCGGGATTCTTGCGCTCCTGGGGTGTCATGCTGTAGATGATGGCCTCGATGCCCTTGAAGGCATTGTCGTCGATGTCGATGTCGCGGATGGCCTTGCCCACGCCGGGTATCATGCTGGCGAGGTCTTTGAGGTTGCCCATCTTCTTGATCTGGTGTATCTGGTTGAGGAAGTCGTCGAAGTCGAACTGGTTTTTCTGTATCTTCTTCTGGAGGCGCTTGGCCTCTTCCTCGTCATACTGCTGCTGGGCACGCTCCACCAGGCTCACCACGTCGCCCATGCCGAGGATGCGGTCGGCCATGCGCTCAGGATAGAAGGCGTCGATGGCCTCCATCTTCTCGCCGGTACCGATAAACTTGATGGGCTTGGTGACCACGGTGCGGATGCTGAGGGCAGCACCGCCTCGGGTGTCGCCGTCGAGCTTGGTGAGCACCACGCCGTCGAAATCCAAGCGGTCGTTGAACTCCTTGGCGGTGTTGACGGCATCCTGTCCTGTCATGGCATCTACCACGAAGAGGGTCTCATCGGGATTCACCGCCTGCTTGAGGTTGTAGATCTCGGTCATCATCTCCTCGTCCACTGCCAGGCGGCCAGCGGTATCGACGATGACCACGTCGTGGCCTTTGGCCTTGGCCTCCTGGATGGCATGGCGGGCTATCTGCACCACGTCCTTGTTGCCCTCCTCGGTATAGACGGGCACGCCTATCTGTGCGGCCACCACCTTGAGCTGCTCGATGGCGGCGGGGCGATACACGTCGCAGGCCACGAGCAGGGGTTTCTTGCCCATGCTCTGCTTAAGGCGGTTAGCCAGCTTGCCGGAGAAGGTGGTCTTACCCGAACCCTGCAGTCCGGACATCAGTATGACCGAGGGTTTGCCCGAGAGGTTGAGCCCCACGCTCTCGCCTCCCATGAGGGTGGCCAGCTCGTCGTGCACAATCTTCACCATGAGCTGGCCCGGCTTCACGGCCGTGAGCACGTTCATGCCCATCGCCTTTTGCTTCACGGTGTCGGTAAACTGCTTGGCCACCTTGTAGTTGACATCGGCGTCGAGCAGTGCCCGGCGTACATCCTTGAGTGTCTCGGCTACATTGATTTCGGTGATTTTGCCCTCACCTTTCAGTATCTTGAAAGAGCGTTCTAACCTGTCACTTAAATTTTCAAACATCCTTTTTCTTATTTATATGATTCTGCAAAAATACGCATTTATGGGGTGAAAACACCATGTAGCGGCCATGATTTAAAGTATTTTAAAAAACGCGGACGCATTTATTGCGCACATCTATGCGACATGTGCAACAAATGCGTCGCGGTGTCTCGCCCTGCACGAGACGGTCAGTGGCTAATCCTTGAGCGAATAGGTGACGGTGGTCACCACCCTCACTTTCTTGATCCAGGGCGTGTTCTGGTCGCGGTTGTCGATGGAGAACTGTCCTTGGTCGGCGCTCACGATCTTGTTGAGCTTGGAATGACTGTTCTCGGCAAACTGCTGCGCCGTCTTCTCGGCATTGGAGATGGCCTCTTCCATCATCTTGGGCTTCATCGAGGCAAACGACACATACTCGTAGACGGTGGGATTCTCGTAGTCGCCGCCCACGATGGCGATGCCCTGCTTGAGCAGCTCGCCCTGTCGGGCTATGATGCTGCGCACGAGCTTCACGTTGCCCGATGTGACGGTGATGATGCTGGTGATGATGTAGCGGTAGGGGCGCGTGTTGTTGGAGTACTGGTCGGCGTTCATGTCTATCACCTTGGAGGCATTGACCGTGATCTCCGTCTCCTTGATGCCTGCATCCACCAAGAACTTCCTGATCTTGGCCTGCTTCACGGCGATGAGGTTGTAGAGCTCGGGCAGATTGTTGCCCATCTCCTTGGAGAGGATGGGCCACGTCACCTTGTCGGCCTCCACCTCTTTCTCTGCCAGTCCCTTGACGGTGACCTTGCGGTCCTTGTTGGCAAAATCGTCGATTCCCCACTTGATGCAGAGTCCCAGCACCACGATGGCGATGGCCATGATGGCGGCTTCGTAGATTCGATTGTTCTTCATATCTGTTGCTTTTTATGAGTGATGCTGCAAATATAGGCATTATGGGCCATACTCACAAAGCTTCGGTGCAAAATCTTGCTATCAAAGGTAAATGGTCACTAAATCCGTCGTGATACTTCATGCCGATGTAGGTGCGCTTGGGGCGTACGCCGCCGTAGCGCTCGTCGGGCTCCAGGAGAAACGGGAAATCGCCCACCACGGTGCCTATCAGGCGCTGCACCAGGAGGCCGCATCCCAGTATGTGGTCGATCATCTCCCACTGGCCGCGATACTTATAGGTGGCCTTGGCACCATGCGTGCCGCACGCCTCGGCGGCCATGTCGTGCATCCCCCGCTGTATGAGCATGCGCACCGAGGGGTCTTTGCCGGTATCGTTGAGGTCGCCGGCCACGAGAATGCTGGCATCGGGCACCAGCTGCCTGATGGAGTCAACAGACACCATGAGCCGCTCGACCGCCGCCCGTCGGTAGGCCGCTGTCTCCAGTTGGCCTCCCGAGCGGCTGGGGAAGTGTACAACAAAGACGTGCAGTGTGTCGTCCATGAGGGTTTTGCCCTTGGCATAGAGGATGTCTCGGGGCGGTTTCTGCCCTTTCAGCGGCGGGATGCGGACAGAATAATGGTCCAGCAGCCTGAAGGAGAAGGGCGAATACAGCAGCGCCACATCCATGCCACGGGGGTCGGGCGAATGGGTCATGACATACTCGTAACGCGAGGCACGGAGCACGGAGCGCCGGGTGAGGTCGAAGAGCACGGAGTCGTTTTCCACCTCCACCAGCGCCACGAGGTCGGGAACTGACAGACCCTCCGGGGTCTCGCCGCAGGCCATAATCTCCTGCCCCACCCTGTTGACCTTGCGCCAGTAGCGGTAGTGCGTCCAATGCCGATAGCTTGTGGGCAGATACTCGGTATCTTCCCGCAAGCTATCGTGACGGCAGTCGAAGAGATTCTCACAATTCAGTTCGACCACCGTGAAGAGGCTGGCCAGCATGGCCATGAGTAGTGTCATCGTCTTATCCCAGCAATAGCCTTGCCCTTATTCCCTGACATTCTTACGTATCTTGGTGAGATACTGCTTGATACCCTCGGCATCCTTGTGGTCGATGATTTCGAGCAGCTCTTTCAGCTCGCTCCTGATCTGTGCCACCTGGTCGTGGGTGTAGGGATTAAAGAGTATCTCCTGCAGCAGGTAGTCGTCCTCGCTCAACACGCCTTTGGCGATACGCATGTGGCGCTTGAAGGTGGTGCCCGGGGCATCCTGATGCTTCATCACCGCGGCAAAGACAAAGGTGCTGACAAAGGGGATGCTCAGCGAGTAGGCCACCGTGCGGTCGTGCTCCTCGAAGGAGTATTCGTAGATGTTGAGTCCCAGCTTACCATACACATCCTTGAAGAAGATGCGGCCCATATAGTCGCCCTCGTTGATGATGATGGCATTCTCCTCGGAGAGCTGGTTCAGATTGGCAAACGTGGGGCCAAACATGGGGTGCGTAGACACATAGCGGTGCGAGGTGGTCTCGTAGTAGGCTTTCAGTCCGGTCTTCACCGAACTGATGTCGCTCAGTATGCAGTCGGCCGGCAGATAGGGCAGCACTTCCTCAAAGGCAGGGATGGTGAATTTGACCGTCACCGCATTGATGACCAGCTCCGGGGCAAACTGGCGTATCTCCTCCAGTTGTGTAAAGCGCTGGCAGTTGTAGGTGAAGCGCATCCGCTTGGGGTCTTTCTCGTAAACGGCCATCTCGTGCTCAAAACTCAGGAGGTCGAGGAAGAAGCTCCCCATCTTGCCTGCGCCCAATACTAATATCTTCATGTCACTTTATTCGTTGGTTCTTGCGCCTTAGCGGTTGAGTATCTCCACCTGCTGGCGTACACTCTCCTCGTGCACGTTCTCAAACACCTGTGCGATAAATTCGGGCGACATGCCCAGCAGGGCTCCCTGTGCACCTCGCTTGTCCAGTATCTCGGTATAGCGGTTGGCCTGGAAGACGGTCATGTTGTGCTCCTTCTTGTACTGCCCTATCTCCCTGCACACACGCATACGCTTGGCCAGCAGATTCATCAGCTCGGTATCCATCTCGTCAATCTGCTTGCGCAGCATGGCGATACCCTCGGTGGTCACATGCTCATCGCGTACCACTAATATATTAAGGATATAGTCGAGCACATCGGGGGTCACTTGCTGGCGGGCATCGCTCCAAGCCTCGTCGGGCGAGCAGTGGCTCTCTACGAGCAAACCATCGAATCCCAAGTCCATCGCCTGCTGGCAGAGCGGAGCCACGAGTTCACGGCGTCCGCCAATATGACTGGGGTCGCAGAAGATGGGCAGATTGGGGATGCGGCGGTGCAGCTCCATCGGAATCTGCCACATCGGAAGATTGCGGTATATCTTCTTGTCGAAGCTCGAGAATCCTCTGTGTACGGCAGCCATGCGCTTCACCCCCGCCTGATTGAGGCGCTCCATCGCACCGATCCACAGTTCCAAATCTGGGTTAACGGGGTTTTTGACCAGCACCGGCACCTCTATTCCTTTCATGGCATCGGCCAGATCCTGCATGGCAAAAGGATTGGCAGCCGTACGAGCACCCACCCAGAGGATATCGATGCCATACTTCATGCACAGCTCCACATGCTCGGGCTTGGCCACCTCGGTGGCTACCAGCATGCCGGTCTCTTCCTTCACCTGCTTCATCCACGGCAGTGCCTTCTCGCCGTTACCCTCAAAGCCGCCGGGCTTGGTACGGGGCTTCCACACACCAGCCCTGAAATTGTGGCAGCCCTTGGCGGCCAGATCACGTGCGGTTTTCATCACTTGTTCCTCTGTCTCTGCCGAACAAGGACCGGCAATGACGATGGGACGATTGTTGTCACTCGGTAAATTTAAAGGACAAAGTTCCAGTTCCATAATATTTCTGATTTTAAATATTTTTACTTGTTTTGCTCCCTGTTCTCCTGTCGCCTCTCACCATGCCAGCGCCTCTATGCGATGCAGGGCCTCGGCCATCTTCTCGTCATTGGCACACAGCGAGATGCGGATATAGCGCTTGCCGTTTTCACCGAAGATGAAGCCCGGGGTGAGAAACACCCTTGCCTCGTGCAGCACACGCTCCGTCAGCGTCTCCACATCATCGTACTTGTCGGGTATCTTTCCCCACAAGAACATGCCCACCTGCGCCGGGTCATACCGGCATCCCAAGCGGCGCATGATCTGCTCGGCAATCTGTCGTCTGCGGCGATACACCTCTATATTATATTCGCGGTGCCAGGCCGCGTCATTGGTCGTCAGTGCCTCGGCGGCAGCCAGTTGTATGCCTCTGAACGTGCCGCTGTCTATATTGCTCTTGATCTTGAGAATCCAACTGATAAACGTGGCGTTGCTTGCACACATGCCCACACGCCATCCGGGCATATTGAAGGCCTTGGACATCGAGTTGAGCTCGATGCAGCAGTCCTTTGCCCCCGGTACCTGAAGCAGGGAGATAGGATGCTCGTTGAGGATAAACGAATAGGGATTGTCATTGACCACCACGATGCCGTGCCGACGCGCAAAATCCACCAACCGCTCATAGGTCTCCATGCGGGCGTTGCCGCCGGTGGGCATATTGGGGTAGTTGGTCCACATCAGCTTCACCCGCGAGAGGTCCATCGCCTCCAGTGCATCAAAGTCGGGCTGCCAGCCATTGTCCTCGCACAAGCTGTAGTTCACGATCTTCGCACCCAGAATCTTGCTCAGCGAAGTGTACGTGGGATAGCCCGGATCGGGCACCAGCACCTCATCGCCGGGATTGACAAAGGCCAGCGTGATGTGCAAGATTCCCTCCTTGCTGCCAATGAGCGGCTGCACCTCGGTCTGGGGGTCGAGGGTCACGCCATACCACTTGGCGTAGAAGTCTGTCATGGCCTTTCTCAGCTCCGGGGTACCCATCGTGGGCTGATAGCCGTGGGCATGCACATCGCGCGCTACCGTGCACAGCGTTTCCACGGTCTGCTGCGAGGGCGGCATATCCGGACTGCCAATCGCCAGACTGATAATGTCGCGCCCTTCGGCATTGAGCCGCGCCACTTCCTTAAGTTTCCGACTGAAATAATATTCTTGTACGCATCCCAAACGGTCTGCAGGCTTAACGTTGTTCATATTCTCCGATAATTTTTAGTTCTTTGGTCAATGGGATAATGGCATCAATCGACTGCCTGTAGCGGATGAGGTTCTCAAAGGTCACATCCACATAGAACAGATATTCCCACTCATGTCCTATCACTGGCAACGACTGTATCTTGGTCAGGTTGATGTCGTAAAAAGAGAGGATGGTGAGCACCTTAGACAGGCTTCCCTCTTCGTGGGGAAGCGAGAAGACGAGGCTCGCCTTGTTAGTCTGGTCCAGCGGACGCAAGAAATCAGCCTTGCGGGGATCACAGACCACCAAGAATCGGGTAAAATTGTGCTTGTTGTCCTCGATGTGGTCCTCCAGCACTTTCAGGCCATAGAGTTTGGCAGCGTCAGCATGGCAGATGGCGGCCCATCCCCGGCACCCGTGCTTGCTGATGTATTCGGCACTGCCTGCCGTATCCTCGCTCTCCACGGCTTTCATGTCGGGATGGTTGGACAAGAAATCGCGGCATTGCATCAGGGCCACGGGATGGGAATGAACCTCGCGGATATCGCTCCACCCCTGGCCGGGCAGACAACTGATGGCGTGCTGAATGTGCAGTTTGTGTTCTCCCACGATGGTCGTTCCCGACGAGCGCAGCAACTCATAGTTGTGCAGCAGCGAACCGGCAATCGTGTTTTCTATCGCCATCAATCCGATAACGGTAGGGTCGCGCTTGATGTTCTCAAACACCTGCTCAAACGTGGAGCAACAGATAATCTGCAGCTGCTCACCCTCAAAATACTGATGGGCCGCAATGTCGTGAAACGACCCCAAAACGCCCTGTATGGCTACTCTTTTCATCTTACGTCTTTATAAAAAGTAAAATCCCGCTCCAATATCATTGAAGCGGGACTTGATTCATTCTATCTCATCTTAAGTTGAAATTTACACGCAACTTCCCGCTTCGCAATGCCTTGCAAAGTAATAAAAGTAATAAAAGTATGCGTTCATTCCAATCATCATTTCTGTATGTTATTGAAGTTTATGCTGCAAATGTATAACTTTTATTTTATTCTCACAAACATTTTGATGGAAAATTTGCACCGAAATCTTCTTTTTGCCACTTATCACCTTTTCGCCACCATTCTTCTCCACATCCCCCAACGACAATTATCAGCTCCTCTCACTTACGATGTAATGAATCAATCCATTATATGGACTTCATGATTTAACACCCTAATTCCATCCTGCAGTAATTCAGGAGTATTAATCCTTATATCACAATCCACTACGAAAACATTACCATTTGAAGAACGCAATACGTTTTCATCATGCATATCACTAATATAAATTATGGTGTCACATAAGTCCAGTTTCTACGACTCTTAAGCGTAAATCCCATTTTTTGCATAAAACCCTCAATTTCTCTTTCTGTCATTTTCTGCCCTTGGATGAATGGTTGCTCCACGATAATTTTAAAATTCCCAATAGAGTCTTTTCCAAAGCCCAAAACTTTCAATGTAGTTTCAGAAAAATAGGCATTATGAAGTGATATCCGATCCAACGCAAAAACTGGCTGAACAAAATAATCCAACCCTATAGATTTTACCAATGTATTTCCATGGTCGTAGACTTCGGCTTCTCCACCTACAGCAATATGCTCACCAAAGGTATCCCCAAGAACAATATCAACATTTTCATACCAAACATTTACTCTTCTTGCCCACTCTTCAATTTGGCAAGCCTGTTTCTCTGCAAGTTCGAGTTCTCTTTTATAACCGTCTCTTCCTTCAAACTCTGTATTTGGGCAATTTTCTGCTCCCGCGATAATGGATGCAATGACATGCGTTGTACCTCCCGCTGAGCAGCCATACTGTTCATTCGGTGAAAATCGTTTATATATAAGCTTTCCCCTGATAAATAACTCTGCATAATAATCAAGTTTTTGCAGACCCTCCGGTGTGAAGCCATCTTCAATGATATCCTTCACTGATGTCCAAAAATCTGCCTTGTCCATCACTTAACTTTTTACTGCAAAGTTACATAAAAAAAGATTTTTTACGCCCGGTGAATAAGAAAAAAATCAAGACCGATACTATCTTTGCGGTAAAAAAGAGGTCTGTGCGTTTCCCCAGCCTCCAGAAATTCGCAATAACGGGCTCTTTTGTCCCAATAAATAAATACCATTATGAAGACAGTATGCGGTCTTGACGTGCAC
>JBJEAU010000064.1:0-12817 GCA_051869355.1 Prevotella sp.
GAACGGCCGTGAATCAGCTTCACAAAGATTAGGCGTAAAAATCTGGGGTGGCCAGAAGATTGTAGCCGGCAACATTATCGTTCGCCAGCGTGGCAACAAGCACTTCCCCGGTGAGAATGTAGCTCAGGGTAAGGATGACACGCTCTATGCACTGACTGATGGAATCGTATATTTCCACAAGGGTGCCCGCAACAAGAGCACTGTCTCTGTACTCACTCCTGAGGTTTACGCTGAGAAGACCAAGAAGGCTGAGGCATAACAAACAACAACAACTTATTCCAAACAAACACAAAGGAAGCCAATTCCCCATCCGGGAGTTGGCTCCTTTGCTTATAGAGAGAATGCTATTGATATGAGAATATGGTATGGAGTATAAGGATAAAGTAGTTGTCGTGACAGGCGGTGCGCATGGCATTGGCAAATGTATCGCAGAGGAGTTTCGCAAGAGGGGTGCTGCTGTTGCGGTCATCGATGTGCGCGAGGGAGACCATTTCGTTGGGGACATCTCCAAGAAAGAGGTGCTGGAAGCCTTTGCCAAGGAGACAATCAGCCGATACGGCAAGGTGGATTACATCGTCAACAATGCCTTGCCGCTGATGAAGGGGCTGGATGAATGTACGTGGGAAGAGTTTCAGTATGCCTTGAGTGTCGGGGTGACTGCACCTTTCTACCTGGTCAAACTTCTTGCTCCGTATCTTGCCGAAGGAGCATCGATAGTAAACATATCGTCCTCGCGCGACCGCATGAGTCAACCGCAAACCGAGAGCTACACGGCTGCAAAGGGAGGCATCGCTGCCCTCACCCACGCCCTTGCCGTTACACTCCGGGGCAAAGCAAGGGTCAATTCCATTTCTCCGGGTTGGATTGACACAGACTTTAAGGAATATGAGGGTGCAGACGCCGTGCAGCAGCCGGCAGGTCGTGTAGGCAATCCGATGGATATTGCCAACATGGTGCTGTATCTCTGTTCCGACAAGGCCGGATTCATCACAGGCGAGAATATCTGTATCGACGGTGGCATGACCCGGCAAATGATTTATCACGGAGAGCATGGCTGGACTTTGACGGAATAAACAAATATGAAAACAAAGATACTGATTACAGGCTGCAGCGGATTTCTGGGTAGCCGGTTAGCTTACTTCTTCAGAAACAAGTATGAGCTATTGCTTCCATCGCATAGCGAACTGAATGTCAGCCGCGAAGAGGCTGTCAAGGCATATATGGAGGAACACCGTCCGGAAGTAGTCATTCACTGTGCAGCCCTGAGCAACACGTGGTACTGTGAGCAACATCCCGAGGAATCACACAGGGTGAACGTACAAGGTACGGTGAGGATAGCCAAAGCCTGCAAGCTGACGGGTGCCAAACTCATCTTCATGTCCAGCGACCAAGTGTATAACGGCACACCCATGCTCGGCCCTCTCAAAGAGGAAGATATGCTCCAGCCCATTACTGTCTATGGCCAGCACAAGATGGAGGCCGAGCAGAGAGTCTTGTGGAATCTGCCCGATTCCATAGGACTACGACTGACCTGGATGTACGATCTGCCCGACTGCCGCATGAAACAAAACAGCAACATACTGGTCAACCTGAAACATGCAATCCATGAAAGTACTAAGATTCAAGCTGCAACCCATGAATATCGTGGGGTGACCTACGTATGGGAGGTCGTCTGGAATATGGAGAAGGTCATGTCATTGCCTGGAGGCATCTACAACTACGGCAGCAGCAATACCCTGAATAGCTATGAACTCTATTCAGAAATTGCCAGACTCATGGGATTGAATGATCCGTCAGCCTATATCATGCCCGATGACGAACGATTCGCCGAGCAAGACAGAAACCTGACCATGAATTGCTCACTCATCGGAAAATATGACATTCGCTTCCACAACAGTATAGAGGGGGTGAAAGAAGCACTGCTGAGACCCTACCGCACAGAATAATATACAACAAGAAGACGTAGCAAACATTGCAAAGCATCATGAAAAAAGAAATCAATCCCCAAGACACAAATCGAGCCGAAGCGTTCGCCCTGTGGATGTCCTCGCCTATGCCTATGGTTACATTGGTCAAGACAATGAATGTAAGCCGACTGGTAAGATTCAGCAAGAAGTCAAAACACAGCTTCAACATGCTGTTGTGTTGGTGTATCGGCAAAGCAGCCCATGCAATCCCTGAATTCTTCATGCTCCCGGAACAGGGTAAGTTGTATGGTTATGACCGTTTGGCCATCAATGTGATTGTTAAGAATGCCCGTGGTGGCATCAACTCGTGTGATATTCCCTTCGATGATAACCTACAACAGTTTACTACGAATTATCAACAACTGACAAGAAAGGCGGCTTCCTCATGCGAAAGTGTCTTTGTGGATGACTATATGGTCATAGGCACCTCTGCAATGATTGAGACAGAACTCGACTGCATTGTAAACCAATATACCGACAAGTTCAGCAACCCGATGGTAATGTGGGGAAAATATCGAAAAGGATGGATGAAAACCACACTGCCTGTCTCGTTTCAATTCCACCATGTGCAGATGGATGGCGGCCAGGGTGCACAGTTCCTGAATGTTTTACAACAAATCATCATGTCTATGATTTGACACGTGAAATATTTTAACAAAAAACGCAAGAAGATGAGAAAGAAAAGCAGAGAAATGGATGCTGTCTGGGCACTCGAAGTGATGGACAAAGCACCTTATCTAACAGTCAGCATGACCGATGCCTGCGGGATGCCTTATAGTGTTCCGTTATCCATCGCCCGCACAGATGAGAATACTTTTTATTTTCACTGTGCCACCGAGGGTAAGAAACTGAATATCCTGCGTACGAATCCCTGTGTGTGCCTGACTGCTGTCAGCAAATGCAAGCCTACCATCGGTCCCAAAGATGGCAGTTTCACCTTAGAATACAAATCCGCCATCGCTTATGGCAAAGCCGAGATTGTGACGGATGATGATGAGAAACGTTTAGCCCTCCGTGCCATTTGCCAACGTTTCTTGCCCCATCACATGGACGCCTTTGATGCCGCCGTCGATCGCAGCATGGCTCGTACCGCAGTGGTTCGCATCACACTCACAGAGCCTCCTGTCGGCAAACGCAAACAATATGATGCGCAAGGAGAGGAACTCAAATACGGACGACAAGAAAGTGAACTATAACTATCCTTGTTATGACTGCCCCAAACATTGATTCATCAACGAGAGAAGAACGGTTGGAATTCGTACTCAACGAATGGAAGTGCCTTCACAACTGTGAACTGTGTGGCAAATGCCATATCCTGAAAGGACGAAGTGAAGAACAGCTCTATGCAGACTACATCAACGGCACAAGATCTTATATGGATATCACATTAGAAATCAGGAGATAAGAGACCTATGCTTTTGATGCTGTAGATTATCAAAAAGTATCTTACAACACTAAATACATTGTGGTATCGAACAAAAAAATCATGGTGGGATCCTAATTATTCAAGGATGTTTTCTTACCTTTGCATCAACTTAACGTAGATGATGATAACAAATAAAATTATGAAAAAGATTGTTTTACTCACATGGTTAGTCATTAATTTGGTTTGGATAGCAGGAGCTTGCTCCTCTGATAACGAGTTTTCGGAACCGACGTTGCCCGAAGAGGGAGGTGAAGAGGAAGTGGTAGTGACCTATAAAGTGGACAGCACGATTCTCATCTGTAAAAAGGATGACATGAAGATTCATGGGATGATGTACAAATCTACCAAGGAGATTGGCAAACGTCCTACAGTCATCTTGTCCCACAGCAGTTCGTTGACCCACAAGGCGATGGCGGGCTATGCCTATCAGTTGGCCAATGAAGGATTCGCAGCTTACTGCTTCGATTTCTGTGGCGGCAGTGACGATAGCCAGAGCGATGGAGATACCAAAGAGATGACCGTTTTTACCGAGATAGAGGACTTAAGGGCCGTGGTCAACACTATAAAGACTTTGGACGATGTAGATACCAGCAGGATTTATCTGCTTGGAAGCAGCCAAGGTGGACTGGTTTCTGCCCTTTTGGCCGAAGAGATAGCCGACGAACTGGCTGGCATGGTATTGTTTTATCCAGCCTTCAACATCCCCGAGTTGGTCAGCAAGTTCAGCGGCTTTGGCAATATGGGTGGATGGGGCAATTTAGGCAACATGTCGGGCATGATGACCATGAGCGAGGCTTACATCAATTCCATCAAGGATTATGACGTGTGGGCGCATATCGGAACATTTCCAAAGCCTGTCTGCATCGTTCATGGAACCCAAGACATCATCGTGCCGATAGCCAATTCAGAAAAGGCTGCGACCCTTTACCCCAAAGCGACACTGTACAAGATCGATGGTGCCAACCACGGATTCAATGAGGCTAACCTCGGCTTAATGGGCAGCCTGATGGGTGGAACCACCAATTATGACAGCAAGGTAATGCCCTTGGTAATCAGTTTCCTGAACAAGAAATAATGGACTGGTTCTTCATGAGAATGGAAAATTCCCTACTCATCAATAGGGATTTTCCATCGCTCAATTAGGGATATTCATTTCTATATCTGTCCGTTTTAGCCTACCTTTGCATCATCAAACAATAAGTTTAACACGTTAAAAATTTGAAGACAATGAAAAAGATGATGCTGATGATGGTCATGATGCTGACGATAGTCGTATCGACCCATGGGAAGAACTATACTGACAAGAAAAACGAAGTGCTTGTTTCTTTCGGTATCTCGGTCAACAACCACTCGATAACCGATACTAAAGGTAAGTGCAAGACCTGCTGTTGCCAGACCCACTGCAAGTGTAAATCAAGCTGCAAATGCAATAAGAAGAAATCAAACGACAAAAAACTGCAGTGCACTTGCAAAAAATGCCAGAAACAGACCAAGTCAAATTGTAAGACATGCGTTCCTAACAAGAAGCGTTAACGATATTGTCGCACAAGATATCTTTCATAGTAAGTTAGTTGCCATATATTCCCAATGTGATTGCATATAGATTCCGTATGCAGTCACATTTTTTATATTATTAAGATAGTAAGAATCGTTCTTTCAGATGTTTTGCCTACCTTTGTAAAAATTATCTATGCTTATGCGCAACATCTTTTTTATCCTTTTCGCCCTGCTGTGCGGCTTCTCTGCTTGCACTGCACAACCCTCTAAGTACCAAAGTCTTGACGTTGATGGATTCAAGAAAACAATCAGCGACACCAACACCATCCTGCTCGATGTGCGGACGGCCAGCGAATACGCCGACGGCCATCTGTGCAGCGCCATCAATATAGACGTACAAGCCGAAGATTTCCTGCAAAAGGCAATGGCTATCCTGCCAAAAGACAAGTCGGTGGCTGTGTATTGCCGGAGTGGCAGGCGTAGTAAGAAAGCTGCAGACCTGCTGGCCGAAAAGGGTTACCGCATCACAGAGCTCGACAAAGGCTATACGAGGTGGACAGCGGCCGGAAATGAAGTGACCCAAGAGGTGACCGACCTTTTTGTCACACCCAAAGGAAGCCTTGTACAATTGAATTGTATCAAACACGGCACTTTGTCGATACGCATAGGTAACCTTTGGATATACATTGACCCTGTGACCGATAAGGTTCCTCCCGTTACCGATTACTCCACCCGCCCCAAAGCAGACCTGATTCTGCTCACCCATGAGCATGCCGATCATCTCGATGTCAAAGCCATCGACCAATTGACACAAACAGGTACCAAACTGGTGGTAAATCCACGCTGTAGCGAACTGCTGGGTGGCAAAGGCGACATACTGAAAAACGGAGAGTCTACGACCATCGGGACATGGAGCATCGAGGCGGTACCGGCCTACAACACAGCAGCCGACAAACAGCAGTTCCATCCCAAGGGACGCGACAATGGGTACATCATCACCATAGACCAAATGCGGATATATATAGCCGGAGACACAGAAGACATCGCAGAGATGAACGACATCCACGATATCGATGTAGCTTTCTTGCCATGTAACCTGCCTTATACCATGACCCCGGAACAGCTGGCGCATGCTGCCAAGATGATAAGCCCCAAGGTCTTGTTCCCCTATCACTATGGGCAGACCGACATCCAGCAGGTACAGCAACTGCTCGCAGGCAGTGGTATCGATGTACGCATCAGACCATACCAGTAACCAAGCATATCAGCATGTTGCAAAGAGGTAACATACACAACGGTGCAGAGCTCTCTGCCTACGTCGACAAAGTGGGATTCCTGCCTTTGCTCGACATGGGAATAGCAGATTGGTCGGCAGAATCTGCCGTAGACGATGACTGTCAGTACCTGAAACTACCCGATGGGGGCTGGGAATGGCCGCTATGGGAGTGGAAAGGTGCTATCATACAGGAAAGTGGATGCGCATACGGCAAGTTCTTTAGAGGCAAGGCTGGTTTTATTAGCCGTACATGGTGGCCCCATTTCTGCAACTGGCGCAGGCAACGCATTCCTGCATCGACCACAGGGAGTATAGAAGAAGCCATCCTGCTCACATTGCAGGAACATGGCAGTCTTATCACTCGCGAATTGCGTGCAGCATGCGGCTTCAATGGTACCAAGATGCGAAGCCGCTTCGACACCTACCTCACCCGCTTAGAGATGGGAGGGCGAATCGTGACAGAAGACTTTGTCTATCCGCATGACAAGCACGGCCGCCAATATGGGTGGGGATGGTCATTGCTCACCACACCCGAACGATTATTTGGTCGTAAAGCCTGCTTTCCCGACTGCACCCCACAACAATCATACGAATTCATGCTCTCTCACTTCCGCACCCTATTGCCGCATGTGCCTATCTCTGCACTTCAGCAACTGTTAGGATGACCGAGTCTTTAACCATTTCAACATCAACAGCATTTATGACACTACAAGAAGCTATCTCATGCCGTCACAGTGTACGGCGCTATACGACACAACCCATTGCTGAAGCCCATATCGAGGCATTGCAACAACAGATTGCCGAGTGCAACCGGCTTGGAGGGTTGCACATTCAGTTAGTAACCAACGAGACAAGAGCCTTCACCGGCATGCTGGCCTATGGAAAATTTGCCAATGTGGCCAATTATATCGTCATGGTAGGAAAGAAGTCTGCCGATCTTGACGAACGCATTGGCTACTATGGCGAGCAGTTGGTACTATTCGCCCAAACGCTTGGCTTAAACACTTGTTGGGTAGGCTTGTCCTATCGTAAGACCGATGCCTACGAGGTAGCGGCCAACGAGAAACTGGCCTGCATGATTGCCATCGGCTATGGAGAGACACAAGGGGTAACACATAAGATTAAGACAGTAGAACAGGTTAGCAACGCTGATGCCAACACACCAGCATGGTTTGTAGCTGGTGTCAAGGCTGCCCTGCTTGCCCCTACTGCCATCAACCAACAGAAATTCTCTTTCGAATACCTTGCGCCACAAGCAGGTGACAAAGCCAAGGTCAGAGCGCACAAAGGTTTTTCGATGGTGGGCTATACACAGATGGATTTGGGCATTGCCAAACTTCATTTTGAACTGGCTGCCGGCAAAGAAAACTTTGATTGGGTGGAATAAGACGGTTGTAGTAGTATTGCCATCACCCTATCCCTTGCCCTCCATCGCCAATCATAGATAGGATCCCCTCATCGAGGCCGGAGACACTTCGGGTGTCTCCTATGGTTCCCACACCTCCATTCGCCCACGGGGCGAGGGGACTCTTGCTACATCCATCCCGCACACAGTCTTGTTGGCCGCCTACGCGGCCATTTACATCGTCACTATGACTTCAGAGCAGCAGGTGTCCAGTTCTTAAAGAAGCGGAGTACCTTCTTGGCAGAATAGCTTTGGCCCTCTTCCAAGAAACTGGAATCCTGGATATGAAGCACTTTGCCGTCTGCATCAAGCACCACGAGTACAGGGAACCCAAACCGTGCCGGATTCCCCAGACGTTTCAGCATCGCTGCAGCCTGACGGGTTTTCTCCTCACCTGCCGATTTGCGAGGATTGTAGTTCACGTGGATAAAGACAAAGTTGTCTTTTACCATCTTACTGATGGTCTCGTCCTTGGTGATAAAGTCTGCAAAGCGCAGGCACCAGATACACCAGTTGCCGCCCACTTGGCAAACCACATGCTTACCGCCAGCCTTGGCATCTGCCAGCGCCTTATCAATCTGTTCTATAGGATTAATCTCCTCATTATACACTTTTTTCAGTGCATCCTGTGCGTTTGCCGACATCGCCATCCATACGGCAAACCATACTGCTATTATCCTTTTCATCTTGTCACTCCTTTTTATGGTCATCCACGCCCTTTTTAGACGGGTGCATCCGTAGGATCATCATTAAACAAACTATCCACGGTCTTGATCTCGTCGGTGTCAAACCATGTCGCCAATTTGTCCTTAGCCTTCTCCTTGATGTCGTCAGAGACATCTCCCCATACCTTGTGCAGCACATAGATCAGCACACCGAGATCATCCCCCAGTCCGGCGATGGGAATAGCATCGGGAACCACATCAAGGGGAGAAATCAGATAGCCCAAAGCGCCAATGATAATGGCCTTCTCCTTGAGCGATACCTCGTCACTCTCCAACGTATAGTAGAGCACTAATGCCGCATAAACCAGCTTCGAGCCTGCCCGTTTGGCCACACGCTGTATTTTTTCCACAAATCCATTGGCGGTGAATTTGTCTTTGTACTTCATAAAATCGGGCAATTCAATATTCGCCATAGTCAATCTTGTTTAGTCTGTCACCTGTATAATGATGGAATGCAACAAAAGCCACACCCTATATGCTGCAAAAAAAAGGAAGCAGACTCCTGATAAGCCGGGTTCTGTATCCTCCCGAGAGAGGAGCCCTGTCATTTATCTACTCCGCAGGTCACCCTACGGCTCAAGCGTTCTACCCTCCATCGCTGCATACGCATCGGGCGGGCAACCCTCAGACGATGGTTTACATGAACTTGCAGCCTCCAGCGACACAGCCCGACGATCACCCGCCGGCTGGTGGTCTCTTACACCACCTTCTCACCCTTACCAGACTTGTCTCCGAGCCACGATGTGCAGTCAGAAACAGTTTCCGGCGGTCATTCTCTTCTGCCTTACCCTACTGTCACCAATAGCTTCTATTTTCGGAAGTGGAGTACCCTATGCTGCCCGGACTTTCCTCTCGCCCCCCATAGGAGGCCAGCGGCAGGGCCGGGAATCTGCTTTCCATGTGCAAAGATAGTACAAAATATGCGCTACAGAAAACAAAAACCAAGTTTTTTTGCTTTTTTAATGGCACCGACAAAAGCAAATGCACATTGATGGCACTCACGTGAGCAAAGTCCCCGTCCCTCTCCCGAGTATACTCTGTGTAAATTCTCTTTATTCGGTCAGAACAAGAGATTAAACAGATAACCAGAGAAGATGATAAACACCGTCACTGTGCCGAAAAACACGGCAATGAGTCGCCAGGTCATCACCTTCTTCAACAGGGTAGCCTCGGGCAGCGACAAGCCTACTACCGCCATCATAAAGGCTATGGCTGTGCCGAGTGGGATTCCCTTGGCTACAAACACCTCTATGACGGGCACTATGCCTGCCGCATTGGCATACATGGGTACAGCAAGCAGCACACTCAACGGCACGGCATACCAGTGCTCTCGTGCCATATACTGCTCAAAGAAGCCTTCGGGCACGAAGCCGTGCATGAACGCTCCGATACCGATACCTATCAACACATAGAGCAAGACACTGCGCACGATGTGCCATGCGCCACTGACAATGGCCGGAAGCCGCTGTCCAAACGAAGTCTTCTGCTGCTCCCATTCTGCCGTCTGCAACTCTGATTGTGCCTGAACCTGTTTCACCCAATCGCTCAAGTAAGGCTCGAGCCTCAAACGACCAAGCACAAAGCCACCGATACACCCCAACAGGATACCGCTGACCACATAAATGGCTGTGGCCTGTACACCAAACGAACCGAGAAACATGGCTACAGCCACCTCGTTGACTAACGGCGAGGTGATGAGAAAGGCCAAGGTAACACCGAGCGGGATGCCTCCCTTGACAAAACCGATAAACAGAGGGATGGAGGAGCAGGAGCAAAACGGAGTGATGGCTCCAAAAACCGATGCCAACAAGTATTGGAGCCCATAGAGACGGTGCGTGACAAGATAGTTTCGCAACCGCTCAATGGGAAAATAGGCATTGACAATACCCATCAGCGTACTGATGACAAACAGCAGGAGCAAGATCTTGATGCTGTCGTAGACAAAAAAATTGACTGCACCGCCAAGAGCCGTCGTCGAATCCAGCCCCATGCACGTATAGACCAGCCAGTCTGCCAAACGTTGTATCATGATATTCCTTGATTTACAGACCCAGCAACTGCCTTACTTCACCTTCGCTGGGCACCTTACCCTTCATCACCACTTTATCGTCTATCACGATGGCCGGGGTGGTCATGATGTTGTAGCGCATGATTTGCTCGATATCTTCCACCTTGCTGAGGCTGATATCCATCCCACTTGCCTTCACCACCTTTTCCACCACGGCATAGGTGCTCTTGCACTTGGAACAACCAGGACCCAACACTTTGATTTCTTTGATTCCTTCGGTTGGGTGGCTGCTATCGGCAGCAACTGTTTCGTGTTTGTCTGTGTCGCGAATGGTATATTCTTCACCACGGGCACACTTGCAGGGCTTTGGAGAGAACAGGGAAGCCCAGAACCCCTTTTTTTCTTTCTTTTCCATATTGTTTATAGATAAAATATATAGGCGTAATACAATCCAACAACGAGAAATAGTGTTGCCACGAGGCGGTTGAACCAACGCTGAAACACCTGTACCTTATGATAGAATCCGGCAATATTGGCCACACTGTAGGCGATGATCCATGCCACGATGACCACCGGCAATCCTGTTGCCAATGCGTAAACAGCAGGAAGGGCATAGCCGCCTGCGGCAGTGGCCGACATGGGAATGAGCATGCCAAAATAGAACAGGCCGCTCGTAGGGCAGAAAGCCATCGCAAAGAGGATGCCCAGCAGCAGACTTCCCCATGCGCCGCGGAGCCGTTCTGTCTTTTCGGAAGCCTTGAAGCCAAACTGCGACAAGGGTAACCGGTCGCCGACAAGCATCATCACACCGACAAAGATGAGTATGGGAGCGATGAACAGTTCGCCCCATCGGCTCACCTCGGCCTGCAAGTCAAACGTGTCGATGCCCCGACGCAACATATAGATCAGCAGCGCGCCCAGCAATGTGTAGGCCACAATGCGCCCCACAGCATACAGGATGCCGTTGACAAAGATGCGGTTCTTGTCGGTTATCTCCTTACTGACATACCCGATGGCTGTGATATTGGTGGCCAACGGACAAGGGCTCACGGCTGTAAGCAGCCCGAGGATAAAGGCTGTCAGCACCGGCACATCACTACTTTCCAACCATGTCTGTAACCATTCCATCGGACAGTCATTTCAAGAGTTCCTGTACTTTGCCGCGTACACCGTTCTTAAACTCATCGGTGTTTTTGCGGGCGTTCTTAAAAGCAAACTTGGTCATATCGTTGCGTGTCTCCTTGCCGTTCTTCCACTGGTTGATATAGAGCGAAGACCATGTGACATGATAGTCACGTGCGATCTTTTCTCCCTCCTTGGTGGAGAAATCGACTATTTTAAACACCACTTTCCCTTTCTTCTTCTCACCGGCAAAGTCGTTTTCCACCACCTCGCGTGCATACTTCTCTATAGCCATGCACGTGGGGCAACGCTGCTTGCCATGAAAGTAAACCACTTCCACATAGTTCTTCACCTTGGCCTGTATCGCCACATTCATGGCAAAAAGACCCAATAGTACTACCAATAGTTTTCTTCTGATCATCATACTTATATTATAAATGTGTATATTCTATTGCGTTTCAACAGGATGGCAGTAGTTCGCAAAACAACGAACATACAAACTAAATAAAAAGGTCAGCAACAGCCTTCCTTCTTACACTGACACTGGCCGAAAAAACCGCCAAACAGTTCTTTAGCCAACTGCCAGTTATCCCGATTGATACAATATTTCACCTTCGGTGCCTCCACCTCACCCTGAATCAGTCCGGCATCTTTCAGCTCTTTCAGATGCTGTGATACCGTGGCTTTGGCGATGGGCAATTCTTCGTGGATATCCCCAAAATAACAGGTGTCTTGCTGGGCAAGAAACTGGAGGATGGCGATACGGGCCGGGTGCCCCATTGCCTTGGCAAATCGTGCCAGTTGTTCTTGTCGGATGCTATATTCCTTGTTGGCCATAACTTTCAATTTTGTTCGCAAAGATACGAACGGCAATTCATATATGCAAATATTTGCGCAGATATTTGCAGTGGGCAGTTCAAGTTTAACCTTCGTTTAAACATCGAAGTCGCTTCTCGCCTCCCCGTTATGCCCCCACCCTAACCCTTGCCCTCCGTCACCAATCACAGATTGGCTCCCCTCATGGAGGCCGGAGACACTTCGGGTGTCTCCTATGGTTCCCATACCTCCATTCGCCCATGGGGCGAGGGAACGCCTGCCACAACTACTACTAATACTTTATTAATAGAACAAGAGCGTAGCACACCCTCGCCCATCGGGAGAGGGACGGGGTGAGGGCACACATCACAAACATAGGCCAACAAGTCAATTAACAATCCTATATGCCACGTTTAGCCAGCGTAAATGCCATGATTAGCGCGCTAAAGGTGGCGTTTACGATGCCTAAATGCCGCATTTACGATTTGTATCTGCCACGGGTTGAATGAGACTGACAGGTGTAAGGGCACTGTATGACAAACCTATGCACTATAAACGAATGTAAATTTAGGCTT
>JBJEAU010000065.1:0-12778 GCA_051869355.1 Prevotella sp.
TTAAGGGGTCATCGTCGCTTTGCCCTCGGGGGTCAAACTCGCGTGGCGTTTCCAAATGCTTCCAGCCACGATTTTGGAATGGGACAATCATCGTAGCCGGCATCACGTAAGGAGATAGCAAAACTAAACAATTGGTCTTTCGTATTGCCTTTGGCCAAACCCGTATGTTGGAAAGAGAATTTATAACCAAATGTCTCGCGAATAAGAAATGTCTTGCCTACACGCCTGCGTCCGTAGACAGCTACCAGTTCTGAATATTCTGACTCTGCTGCTGACCGTAATATATTTTGCTCTTCTGTGCGTCCAATTATCATATCAAATACATTTTATGGCTACAAATATAGGACAAATTTTCGGTATATTTTGCCAAATCGCCCTAAAAAAATTGAGATTTGGCAAAATATACCGATTCTTGATGGCTTTGCAATGCTTTGCCAGGTCATGCCAATGGCGGCCGAAGTCTTAACGACTACAAAATCAGCCGCGCGGTATATTAAAAAACGTTTAACGGTGGTATGGCTATATCATATAGTATAGGGATAGTGATACGAGGACCGCATATTTTGTATATATTTGTGCCGAAATACTATAAACCTTAAAATAAAAAGCGAAAAATAGACAGCCTATGTTTGAAGCCATTGTACGATTCTCTGTACGCAAGAAGCTCTTCGTGGCCTTAGCCACGCTCTTGCTGCTGGTGGGAGGCATCTACGCCATGCTCACGCTGCCCGTGGATGCTGTGCCCGACATTACCAACAACCAGGTGCAGGTGGTGACGGTGTCGCCCACGCTCGCCCCGCAAGAGGTGGAGCAGCTTATCACCATACCTGTGGAGACACAGATGAGCAACATCATGAACGTGAGGGAGATACGCTCGGTGTCGCGGTTCGGGCTTTCGCTCGTCACGGTGGTCTTCGACGAGCAGGTGCCCACGCTGCAGGCGCGCCAGCTCATTGGCGAGCAGATACAGGCGGTGGCGGGGGAGATTCCGTCGGAGCTGGGCACCCCGGAGATGATGCCCATCACCACGGGGCTGGGCGAGATCTACCAGTATGTGTTGCGGGTGGACAAGGAGCACGAGGCCGACTATGACGCGATGGAGCTGCGCACCATACAGGACTGGATGGTGAGGCGGCAGCTCTCGGGCATACCGGGTATCGTGGAGATTAACAGTTTTGGAGGCTATCTCAAGCAGTACGAGATAGCCATAGACCCCGAGGTGCTCACGGCGCTGCAGCTCACCATAGGCGATGTGTTTGAGGCGCTGAGCCGCAACAACCAGAATACGGGTGCCAGCTACATAGAGAAGCGGCACCGCGCCTACTACATACGCTCCGAAGGTATGATCCGGCAGCTCAAGGACATTGAGCGTATCGTGGTGGCCAACCGCGGGGGCATGCCTGTGCACATCAGCGATATAGGCAGGGTGGGCTTCGGGTCGCCCAAGCGGTTTGGAGCCATGACGATGGACGGCGAGGGCGAGTGTGTGGGCGGTATCGCCATGATGCTCAAGGGAGCCAACGCCAATGTGGTGACCAAGGAGCTGGAGCGCCGCATAGAGCGGGTGCAGAAGATGCTGCCCGAGGGGGTGACCATAGAGCCCTATCTGAACCGGTCGGAGTTGGTGAGCCGCAACATATCGACCGTGGTGCGCAACCTGATAGAGGGGGCGCTCATCGTGCTGGTGGTGCTGGTGCTCTTTCTGGGCAATGTAAGGGCATCGGTGATTGTGGCCTCGGTCATACCGCTGGCCATGCTCTTCGGCTTTATCCTGATGAGGGTCTTCGGCGTGTCGGCCAATCTGATGAGCCTCGGAGCCATCGACTTCGGCATCGTGGTCGACGGCTCCATCGTCATCGTGGAGGGCATATTGGCCCATCTCTATGCGGGGCGGCTCACTGGCAGGCGGCTCACGGCCGATGAGATGGGCAACGAGGTGGAACGGGGGGCTGCCAAGGTGGTGAGCAGTGCGGCCTTTGCAGTGCTCATCATCCTCATCGTCTTCTGCCCCATCCTCACGCTCACGGGCATTGAGGGCAAGTACTTCACGCCGATGGCCGAGACGCTGGTCTTCTGTATCATCGGGGCGCTGCTGCTCTCGCTTACCTACGTGCCCATGATGGCGTCGGTCTTCCTCGACCGACATATAGCGCCCCGGGGCACCTTTGCGGACCGCTTCTTCGGCTGGCTGCAGGGTGTATACCACCGGCTGCTGCAGATGACTACGCGGCATACGGCGGCCACGATAGCTTCGGCCTTTGGACTGCTGGCGGCGGCGCTGCTGCTCTTTACACGGTTGGGAGCCGAGTTTATACCCACGCTCGACGAGGGCGACTTTGCCATGCAGATGACGCTGCCGGCTGGCAGTTCGCTTACCGAGAGCATACGCATCTCCGAGGAGGCCGAGCGGGTGCTGAAGGAGCGGTTCCCCGAGGTACGCCATGTAGTGGCCAAGATTGGTACGGCCGAGGTGCCCACAGACCCCATGTCGGTGGAGGATGCCGATGTGATGATCGTGATGAAGCCCTTCGGCGAGTGGACCTCGGCCAAGAGCCGCGAGGAGATGGTGGAGAAGATGAAGGAGGCGCTGGCCGAGGTGAAGGGTGCAGAGTTTAACTTCAGCCAGCCCATACAGCTACGCTTCAACGAGCTGATGACAGGTGCCAAGGCCGACATCGCCATCAAACTCTACGGCGAGGATATGGACGAGCTCTATGCCAAGGCCAAGGAGGCGGCACGCTATGTGGAGCAGGTGCCGGGGGCATCGGATGTGATCGTGGAGCAGGCCGTGGGGTTGCCGCAGCTGGTGGTGCACTACGACCGCAACAAGATAGCCCGCTACGGGGTGAGCATCAGTGAGCTCAACGACATCATACGCACGGCCTACGCCGGAGAGACGGCGGGGGTGGTGTTTGAGAACGAGCGCCGGTTCGACTTGGTGGTGCGGTTGGACCAGGATATTGTGAAAGACCTGGACCTCAGTCGGCTCTCGGTGCGCACGGCCGACGGCTTGCAGATACCGGTGAGCGAGGTGGCATCCATCAGCCTGGTGGACGGCCCGCTGCAAATCAACCGTGATGCGGCCAAGCGCCGTATCGTAATCGGCGTGAATGTGCGTGGGGCCGACATACAGCAGGTGGTGGCGCAGATCAGCAGCATGCTCGAACAGCATGTCAAACTCAAGCCGGGCTACTACTTCGAGTACGGGGGACAGTTTGAGAACCTGCAAAATGCCATCCGCACGCTGCTCGTGGTCATCCCCATCGCCCTGCTACTCATCCTGCTGCTGCTCTTCTTCGCTTTCCGCAGCGTCACTTACTCGCTGGTGGTCTTCTCTACTGTGCCGCTGTCGCTCATCGGCGGCATCGTGGCACTGTGGGTACGCGGACTGCCCTTCAGCATCTCGGCGGGTGTGGGCTTCATCGCCCTCTTCGGTGTGGCGGTGCTCAACGGCATCCTCATGATCAACCACTTCACTGCCCTGCGTACGGCTGGGCGATACGCCCTGTGTACGGACCGCACCATCATGGTGGGCTGCCGGCATCTGCTGCGCCCCGTGGTGCTCACCGGACTGGTTGCCTCGCTGGGTTTTGTGCCTATGGCAGTGGCGACATCGGCGGGTGCCGAGGTGCAGCGTCCGCTGGCCACGGTGGTCATCGGCGGCCTCATCGTCTCCACGGTGCTCACGCTGGTCATCATCCCGGCCTTTTACAGGATTGTGAACAGTTATCCGGTGTGGCGCAAGCGCATGCCGCTGCTGGCGCGTAGGGGCGGCGAGGAAAAAGAATGAATGGATTATATTGGACTATAAACGATAACGAAAAATGACTATGACAACGAGACACGCTTGTATAATGATAGTCCTCGGCGGCCTGATAGCCGCATGTGGCGGCCGCTCGCAAGAGGTTGCCAAGGGGGCTGATGACAGTAAGGCCGCCGTGGCCGACTCTACCGCCGCCACAGGCGAAAAGGCCGACTCGGCCGCCGTGGATGCCGTGACCAGCGCCACCAACGTGGCCAACAGTCCCACGTTTAACGGCCTGCTGATGGTGGCTCCCGACCGTGTGGCCACGGTGTCGACCACCATGGGCGGCCGCATACACACTCTGCGGGCCATGCCGGGGCGTGCCGTGGCGCGCGGTGAGGTGGTGGCCACGCTCGACGACCCTGCCTTTGTGGAGCTGCAGCAGACGTATCTGGAGGCCGCCGCCCAACTGGAGTATCTCGAGGCCGAGTATCGCCGGCAGCAGGCGCTGGGCACCCATGTGGCAGCCTCGCAGCACACCGTGCAGCAGAGCCGTGCGGAGTTTCTGGCCATGAAGAGCCGTGCCGAGGCCGCCGCCACCCGCCTGCAGGCCTTGGGGGTGTCGCCACAGTCGGTGCGCGAGGGCGGTATCAAGCCCTATCTGCCTGTCAAGGCCCCCATAGGCGGCCACATCACCCGGCTGGAGGCCAATCTGGGCAAATACATCGAGGCGGGCAGCAGCATCTGCGACATCGTGGACCAGAGCCACCCGCTTATCCAGCTCACGGTGTACGAGAAAGACATCCATCTGATGCAGGTGGGCGGCAAGGTGGGATTCCGCGTTAATGGTATGGGCAAGCAGACCTTCCGTGCCGTCATCGTGTCGATAGACCAGTCGGTGGACAAGAGCGACTACTCTGTCAAGGTCTATGCCCGTGTGGAGGGCGGTCATCCCACCTTCCGTCCCGGCATGTATGTGAGGGGTAGGCTAATTAAGAATTCATAATTATCAATTCATAATTCACAATGAAGAATTCATAATTCACAATTTTTGGGGGCGCGATGCCTGTAAAAGATGAAATGCAGTTATCGCAACCAATTGTGAATTATGAATTCTTAATTATGAATTTAAAAAAGTGAATTGTGAATTAAGAATTACTCATTGACATCAATGATGACCTTCATGGTCGATGCCCTGTTGTCGTCTATGTACTGGTAGGCCTCGGCATACTGCTCAAAAGCAAAGCGATTGGAGATGAGGGGCTCGAGATGGATGATGCCACGGCTGACGAAATCCACCGCCGTCTGGTAGTCCTCGTGGCGGTACATCATCGTGCCGATGAGGCGCAGTTCGTGCTCGCCGAGGAAGTACATGCTCAGGGAAGGGTCTTTGGCGAAGACGGCCACAATGACGATGTCGCTGCCCTTCTCGATGGTCTCCATCAACGAGCGCACACTCGACTCCACGCCGGCCACCTCGAATCCCACCTGATAGCCCTCATCGCCAAATACTTCCTGCACAGCCTCCTTCATCGACTTCTGCATCACGTTGGCGGTGTAAGGTATGCCACACTCCTTGGCTTTCTGCAGGCGCAGGTCGCTGATGTCGGTGATAAGCACCTTGTTGGCACCGCGTGCCATGCAAAACTGTGCCACCAGATTGCCGATGGCACCAGCTCCGCTTACCACCACGTTCTTGCCCTTGACATCGGTGCGGCTGGTGGCATGTGCGCCTACGGCCGAGGGTTCTATCATAGCACCATAGTCGAGGCTCATGCCCTCGGGGAGCACCACCACCCGGTCGTCGGTCGTCACAAAATAGTCTTGTGCCACGCCGTCGGCCTGGAAAGCCTCCACCCGCAGGTGTTCACACACATTGTACTGCCCGCGCTTGCAGGGGCCGCACTCGCCGCAGACCAGTTGGGGGCGTGCCGTGATGTTGTCGCCAGGCTTGCAGCAGGTCACCCCCTCGCCTACCGCCACCACCACGGCAGAAAACTCGTGGCCCTGCACCACGGGATAGAAGGTGGCGGGATGGAGCCCGTGATAAGAATGAATCTCACTGCCGCAGATGCCGATGCGCATGACGCGGATGAGTACCTGATGCGCCTTGAGGTCTTCGGCCTTGGGCGCTTCGATGTCTTTGAAAACAATGTTCTTGGGAGAAACTAAGATGGCTTGTCTCATGATGGTTGGAATTGGAATATTGACTTGATTATGCGTTGGCCTTGCGGGCCTCCAGTTCGGTGATGATGTGGTTGTACTCTCTCTTGCCCAGACGATAGCATACCATGACGGCAGCTGTGATGATCCAAAGAATGCCAGGCACGGTGCTGAAAGCGTGGTGGATGACCTCCTTGACGGTGTCAGACTGTACCATGTTGGCCTCGTAGCCGGCCCAGCCCATGGCCAGCGCCAGCAGCGAGGTGCCCAGCGCCATGCCAATCTTGTTGGCAAGGGAGATGAAGGCATACTGGAATCCGTCGTTGCGGATACCTGTCTTCCATTCGCCATACTCCACACAGTCGGGGATGATGGCATAGATGGCGGTATTGAAACCTGAGAAGAAAAACTGTGCCAGGGCGGCAAAGACGTAGAAGAGGACGGGGCTGGTGGTGGGCGAGAAGAAATAGAGCGTCACCATGCTGATGCCCATCAGCAGACTGAAGACGCTGGCAGCCCATCCCTTGTTGCCTGTCCATCTGAACACCATCGGAAACAGGGCGGCGCCGATGATGGAGGGGACGACGATGACACCGGAGAAAAAGGAGAAGAGGTCTTCGTTGCCCTCGACGTACTTGAAGTAGTAGATGAGGTCGGCGTTGCGGCCATAGAGGATGAAGCCGAAGAGCAACTGCCCGATCACAGCCATCAGGAATGGCTTGTTCTTGGCCACAGCCTTGAGTTGCTCGCGTATGGGGATGGCCTGCTGCTGGGTGGTGACCTCCACCACCTCCTTGGTCTTGGCAAAGCAGAACCAGTGGCAGAGGGTGAAGATGGCTCCATAGATGATGGCTACACAGAGAAATCCGCGGGCAGAACTCAGGGTGCCGTCGCCACAATATTTCACCAACGGCACGGTGATGATGTTGATGACGCCGATGGCAATCATGGCGGCCACAGAGCGGCTGGTGTTAATCTGGGCGCGCTCGTCGATATTTTGCGTCATGGCGCCGCAGAGGGTGCCGTAAGGCAGGTTCACACAGGTGTAGCCCAGCACTAAGAGACCGTAGGTGATGCTCATGTAGACCACTTTGGCGGTATAGCTCATCTCGGGATGCGCCCAGAAGCAGAGCACCAGCACCAGGGCGGTGATGGGGGCACCGAAGAGGAGCCAGGGACGGTAGCGCCCCCAGCGCGAGTGGGTACGGTCGCTGAGGCTGCCGATAATCGGGTCGTTGATGGCATCCCAGAAACGGGAAACGAGCATGAGCGTGGCCACTGCAGCCATGCCGATACCGAAGACATCGGTGTAGAAGATCATCAGGAAAGCTACAACGAATGACCAGCTGAAGTTGCAGCCGACATCGCCGAAGCCGTAAGCGATTTTACTGATAAACGGCACCTTGCCGTGTGTTGCTTGGAGATTGTTGTTTCCCATTGTCACGTTTTGTTAGTTATAAGATTTCTTGATGGATTGGTAGATGATATGTCTTCTTTTTTTATCCCTTGGACGGTCATGTGCCGCAGGTTTTGTCAAGACAAATTTAGGCAAAGTAAGGCGATTGCCAAAGCCGGATAACGGATTTTTTCTTCGCAACCGTTCCCGCAACCGTTCCCATTTTCCGCAACCGTTCCCATTATTTTAGGCCGCGATGGCGAATCAAGGACGATTTTGCTTGCCGTTTTTCCCATTATTTTTTATCTTTGTGTCCTAAACCATCCGTTACCAGCATGAAGTATGTTACCATCATAGACATTGCAAAGGCTTTGGGCATCTCCAAAAGTACTGTGTCCCGGGCGCTGTCTGGCGATACCCACAATGTGAATCCCGACACCATGCGGATGATATGCGAGACAGCCGACCGTATGGGGTATCAGCGCAATGAGATGGCGGTGAATCTGCGCAAGCAGAGCTCACGCCATATCGGCATCATCATCCCTGAGGTGGTGACTTCGTTTTTCATGAACTTCATCCAGCAGGCACAGCGCGAATTGCGACAGCGGGGGTATCGTACCCTCATCGCTGTCTCCAACGAGGATGCTGGTCAGGAGGCGGAAAACCTGCATATGTTTGAGCAATGTCGTGTAGAGGGGGTGCTGATGAGCGTCTGCCACAAATGTCAGAATGTGGAAATCTATAAAAAGGTGATGGCTCATGGGATTCCCATCGTGTTTTTCGACCGTGCTGTCGATGGCATCGAGGCTTCGCAGGTGCGTATCGATGACTACTTGATGGCTTTTTTTATGGTGGAGACATTGATTCGTAGCGGATGCAAGAAGATAGTACATCTGGCAGGGCCTGACTATATCAGCAATGGATATGATCGCCACCGCGGGTATCGTGATGCTTTGGATAAATTCAAGATTCCATACGACGAGCGCTATGTCGTTGCCGGTGGACTTGACGCGGAACAGGGAGCGGTGGCGATGGAAAGATTCCTGTCAAAGGGACTGGAACTGGATGCGGTGTTTGGATTCACCGAAACTGCCACCTTGGGCGCAAAAAGTGTGTTGCAGAAGTTGCACTACCGTATCCCCGAGGATGTTTCCCTATGCTGCATATCGGGCACCAAGCTATGTACCCTTGTCCATCCCACCATCACAGCCGTTGAGCAGCCAGTGTTACAGATGGCCTCCATCTCCTGCCATCTGCTGTTGGACCAGATAGCCAATCCCTCTTGCCCTAAAGAGAGCGCCATCCTGCGTGGGGAAATGACCATGCGGGAATCGACTTTTTAAAGGTAAAAAGGCTTATTAAAGGTAAAAAGGTAAAAAGGTAAAAAGGTAAAACTGTGTAGGGACGCACGTTCGTGCGTCCGCCTCATGGAGAAGGCTTTGTAAAGAGGCGGCCGCACCAAGGTGCGTCCCCTACATACATCCTACCCCCTACCGTTTTACCTTTAATAAGTCTTTTTACCTTTTTTATGCACGATATTTTGGCAATAAAACAAAAAGTTTGTAAATTTGTGCGGGTTTTTTTAGACAGTTGCCGAAAGGCCTACTACTGATACCCGGCTCTGACACCCTATCATCTCCTACCCAGAGGACTGCTACCAGAAACCGAGCGACATCTACATATTTATATATAGCACAATCACAGGCAGATGGACAAGGTGTACCCCTGGTACAGAGGGGAAGCGACGAAGTGGCAATGACACGACAACGTGAATCACAATAAAATTCAGAAAATATATGAGTTTGAAAATTGTAGTTCTTGCAAAGCAAGTACCTGACACAAGAAACGTGGGCAAGGATGCGATGACGGCCGAAGGCACCGTGAACCGCGCCGCATTGCCCGCCATCTTCAATCCTGAAGATCTGAACGCGCTCGAACAGGCTCTTCGCCTGAAGGAGCAGTATCCCGGCAGTACCGTGGGTGTTCTCACAATGGGTCCTCCCCGTGCCGGAGAGATTATCCGCCAAGGGCTCTACCGGGGCACAGACACAGGGTGGTTGCTCACCGACCGTCTGTTTGCCGGAGCCGATACGTTGGCTACTTCTTATGCTTTGGCCACGGCCATCCAGAAGATTGGTGATGTAGATATGGTGATCGGAGGTCGCCAGGCCATTGACGGCGACACCGCACAGGTAGGTCCACAAGTGGCTCAGAAACTGGGGCTGAACCAAGTGACATACGCCGAGGAGATATTGAGCGTGAAAGACGGCAAGGCCACCATTCGCCGCCATATCGACGGAGGTGTAGAGACCGTGGAGGCTCCGCTGCCCGTGGTTGTGACCGTAAACGGTAGTGCCGCTCCCTGCCGCCCCTGCAATGCCAAACTGGTGATGAAGTACAAGTATGCCACATGTCCCATGGAGCGCAAAGGCGACGAGCCGTGGTCGGCACTCTATGAGGAGCGCCCGTATCTTACGCTCAACCAGTGGTCGGTGGCCGACGTGGACGGAGACCCCAACCAGTGTGGTCTGGCTGGTTCGCCCACCAAGGTGAAGGCTGTGCAGAACATCGTGTTCCAGGCCAAGGAGAGCAAGACGCTCACGGCATCGGATGCCGATGTGGAGGGACTGATCAAGGAATTGTTGGACGAAAAGATTATTGGATAGGAAGATGAACAACGTATTTGTATATTGCGAAATCGAGGGCTGCACGGTAGCCGAGGTTTCTCAGGAATTGCTGACCAAGGGTCGCAAACTCGCCAACAAGCTGGGCGTAGAGCTCTGCGCCGTCGTTGCCGGTACCGGCATCAAGGGTAAGGTGGAAGACCAAATTCTTCCCTATGGTGTGGACAAGCTGTTTGTCTTCGATGCTGAGGGACTTTTCCCCTATACTTCTGCTCCCCATACTGATATTCTGGTCAACCTCTTCAAGGAGGAACAACCGCAGATTGCCCTGATGGGTGCCACGGTGATTGGTCGTGACTTGGGTCCGCGTGTATCTTCATCGCTCACCAGCGGTCTGACAGCAGACTGTACACAATTGGAGATTGGCGATTATGACGACAAGAAGACTGGCAAACACTACGAGGGATTGCTCTATCAGATTCGTCCTGCTTTCGGAGGAAACATTGTGGCAACCATCGTCAATCCCGACCATCGTCCGCAGATGGCCACCGTACGTTCGGGTGTGATGCAAAAAGCGCTCTACGAGGGTGAGGCCAAGGGAGAGGTGGTATATCCAGAGGTGTCTCGGTATGTATCTGCAGAAGCTTTTGTGGTAAAGGTGCTCGACCGCCACGTAGAGGCTGCCAAGCACAATCTCAAGGGCGCGCCCATCGTGGTGGCCGGAGGCTATGGTGTAGGTTCTAAGGAGGGTTTCGACCAACTGTTTAAGTTGGCCAAAGAACTGCATGGCGAGGTGGGAGCCAGTCGTGCTGCTGTAGATGCAGGATGGGTGGACCATGACCGCCAGATTGGCCAGACAGGTGTAACCGTGCATCCCAAGGTGTACATTGCCTGCGGTATCAGCGGCCAGATACAGCACATCGCCGGTATGCAGGATTCGGGCATCATCATCTCGGTAAACAGCGACCCCGACGCTCCTATCAACAAGATAGCCGACTATGTGATTGTGGGTACAGTAGAAGAAGTGGTGCCGAAGCTCATCAAGTATTATAAGGCTAACAACAAGTAAACAAGCAACAATGGCAAACTATTATAGCGACCACCCGGAGTTTGATTTCTATCTGAATCATCCGGAAATGAGACGTGTGGTAGACCTGAGAGAAAAGGGCTACGCAGACAAAGACCAATATGAGGATGCTCCCGTAAACTACGAGGATGCCATAGAGAACTACAAGCGGATACTCGACATCACCGGCGATGTGGCTGCCAATATCATAGAGCCCAACTCGGAAAGTGTGGACCTCGAGGGACCGCATCTCGAAAACAAGCGTATGATCTACGCCTCCAAGACGTATGAGAATCTGGATGCCACCCGCAAGGCCGGACTTTGGGGAATCAGTATGCCCAGACGCTACGGCGGCCTCAATCTTCCCAACACCACATTCTCCATGCTGAGCGAGATTATCGCTGCTGCCGATGCTGGTTTCCAGAATGTTTGGAGCCTGCAGAGCTGTATCGACACCCTCTACGAGTTTGGTAGCGAGGAGCAGCGTCAGAAGTATATCCCCCGCATCTGTGCAGGTGAGACCATGTCTATGGACCTTACCGAGCCCGACGCAGGTTCCGACCTCCAGCGCGTGATGCTCAAGGCCACTTACGATGAGGCCAACCAGTGCTGGCGCCTCAATGGTGTGAAGCGATTCATCACCAATGGCGATTCGGACATCCATCTCGTGCTGGCACGTTCCGAGGAGGGTACCAAGGACGGCCGTGGCCTGTCTATGTTTATCTACGACAAGCGCGACGGCGGCGTAGACGTGCGCCACATAGAGCACAAGCTGGGTATCCACGGCTCGCCCACCTGCGAGCTTACTTACAAGAATGCCAAGGCCGAGCTCTGCGGAAGCACCCGTCTGGGTCTTATCAAGTATGTAATGGCGCTCATGAACGGTGCCCGTCTCGGCATCGCCGCACAGTCGGTAGGCGTGGAGCAGGAAGCTTACAACGAGGCATTGGCCTACGCCAAGGAGCGTGCACAGTTTGGCGAGAAGATCATCCACTTCCCCGCCGTGTACGACATGCTGTCGCGCATGAAGGCCAAGCTCGATGCAGGCCGCTCACTGCTGTATCAGACAGCCCGCTACGTAGATATCTACAAGTGCCTGGAAGACATACAGCGCGACCGCAAGCTTACTGCCGACGAGCGTCAGGAACTCAAGAAGTACACCCGTCTGGCAGATGCCTTTACTCCGCTGGCCAAGGGTATGAACTCGGAGTATGCCAACCAGAATGCCTACGATGCCATCAGCATCCACGGTGGTTCGGGCTTCATCATGGAGTACAAGTGCCAGCGCCTGTACCGCGATGCTCGCATCTTCTCTATCTACGAGGGTACCACCCAGTTGCAGGTGGTGGCCGCCATCCGCTACATCTCCAACGGCACTTATCTGGGTATCATCAAGGAGATGCTTACCGCCGAGGTGTGCGACTGCATGAAACCGCTGCAGGCACGCATCGCCAAGATGGTGGAGCAGTACGAGGCTGCCGTAAACTATGTAAAGGAAGCCGGCAATCAGGATCTCCACGACTTCCTGGGGCGCCGTCTCTACGATATGACCGCAGAGATCATCATGTCGCTGCTCATCATCGGCGACGCTTCGCGTGCTCCCCAGCTCTTCCAGAAGAGCGCCAACGTCTATGTACGCATGGCCGAAGAGGATGTAGCTGGCAAGGCTGCCTATGTAACCAGTCTTACCGCCGACGATCTGGCCTCGTTTCGTGCTGTAGAGGCTGCCGCAGCTGAGTAAGAAAGCATACAATAGTACTTTTATAGAAACTGCACTCCCCAAG
>JBJEAU010000066.1:0-2527 GCA_051869355.1 Prevotella sp.
GATGTTGGCGGTATGACCTACAAAGAGGCCGTAGAGGAGCACAACGTACGCCCCGTGATGACCGGTTCATGGTACGCATGGAACTATGGTTGGGGTATGCCTTGCCTGCCCGGCTCTATTCAGGACAACACTTGGTTCTGCCTGCGTGAGATCACGCTCGGCTACCGTTTGCCCGAGGAGATTTGCAGCAAGTTTGGTGCCAACTACTTCCGCGTTGGTTTCACAGCCCGCAACATCTGTTATATCATCAACAAACTGACTGACGGACTGAACCCCGCATCTATTTCGAACAACAACCCGTTGACTCCTATGGATATCGGTGGTGTGCCCTTCTACCGCACATTTGCTGTCAATTTAACTGTTAGATTCTAAACAAACAAAGAGCTTGAAATTATGAAAACTATAAAATATTTATTCGCAGGAGTGTGCTCTGCGTTCTTGCTCACAGGCTGTCTGGACGAGTATAAGGACCTGAACACCAACCCGGAGCAGATGGGTACCGTAGATCCCCGTAACGAGTTCACGGGCGCTACCCTCAACTTCGACAATAGCAGCCGTGGCCACCTGACCAATCTGTATGGCGGCACGATGATCTATATGCAGTATCTCGTAGGTAATGGTGGTGCCAGTGCCGGTAACTATGTTTCTCCGGCACGTCCTAACGAGCATCCGCAGCCGGGCAACTTGGCTTACTCTTATTATTACAATTCGTTTGGCCGCAACCTCGACTACCTCATCAATACCAGTATCCCCAAGAGTAGCGAGGCAGAGCGTTATGCCGATGTCAAGGCTATTGCCCAGATTCTGTTGAGCTATCAGCAGTGGCGCGTGCTCGATACTTACGGCGCAGCCCCCATCACCGAGGCTTTCCGTGCCCAGAGCGAAGGCATCCGCACACCGCGCTACGACCTGTATCAGGAAGGTATCGATGGTACACCCATGTACAAGAAGATAGATGCTGATGTCAAGGCTGCCGTGGCTACCTTGAAGGCTTCTGATTCTAACCAGTACGGATTGGGCAACAACGACTTCTTCTATTTCGGCGACGTGCAGAAGTGGATCAAGTTTGGTAACACCCTGCGTGTGAAGATGGCACAGCGCTTGGAAGTGGCAGACAAGTCTTTCTATGAGAGTGTTGTCGGTGAGGTGCTCACCTCTGCCTCTAACATCATTGCCAGCAACGACGAGTCGTGCATCTACTATCATCCCAACGACTATAACAACAACAACGATGATATCCAGATTATCACGAGCAACTATGTAGCAGCTGCTGCATTCGTCAACTACCTGAAGGCTTACAATGACCCGCGTCTGCCCATCATGGTACGCCGCAACGGTTTCGGCGACGGTAACAACAACGCCGAGAACGATGAGTGGTTTGAGACTTTCAAGAAAGAGTATCCCGACTATGCTGACGCTGATGCACATCCCGAGTGGCAGCCGTTCTTGGACCGCTACGTAGGTATGCCTGCCAACCCTGCTAAAAACGTGGACAAGTACACCAATGACCGTTACCTTACAGTACAGTATCATAAAGCAGATGGTACAGAGGCCAACATGACCATACGTATGTACTCACAGGCAGAGGGCCGCTTCTTCGTGAAGAATGGTGGTACCAATGGTAACAACAACATGCCTGCACGTGACATCGAGGACAAGACTTTTGAGAAGAACCAGGATCTCATCGACATCTTCAACCCGCTGATTACCTATCCCGAGACCTGCTTCATGCTGGCCGAGATTGCCATCAAGGGCAACAAGTCGGTAGCCGGCAAGGACGCTACGGGCTGGTTCCGCGAGGGTATCCGTGCTTCTATCGAGCAGTACCAGAATTGGGCTGAGAAGATGTATGTAGTGGCTCAGGTCAACAACACGGTTAAGAACTACAACCCCGTAGATGAAGCCAAGATCAATGCTTATCTGGCACGTCCCGAGTTCCAGACCGCTACGTTGGAGAAGATTATCTCTCAGCAGTGGATCAACCTTTACCGCCAGCCGCAGGAAATGTGGGCTACATGGAAGCGTACAGGTCTGCCCGCCTTCAAGGCTGAGCCTACACCGGTAGACGGCGTGGCTTATCTCGAGGAGCTCAAAGATGCTGACAACACCTTGCTCATCCCGCGTCGTAACGCATTGCCTACACCTAACTCGCTCAATATCGACAACTACTACTCTGCACTTGATGCACTGAAGAAGGACAGCGACTATGGTAAGGAGGTAAGTACCACCGAGGGACGTATCTGGTGGGATAAGAAGAAATAAGTTTTTTATGAAGGAAAGGAGGGAGGTAAGCGTACCTCCCTCTGTTTAGGCGGCTGACCTAAAAGTCCATTTTTTTACTCGTTTGCAGACATAGAGGCAGCTGCTATATCTTTACCGCGTCATGCTCCCCGTGAGGAGAGCGTGGCGCGGTTGTGTTATATATGGAAATGCTAAACATGGCATTTACGCCCCCTAAACGTGGCCTTTACGGGTCGTAAACGTGGCCTTTAGCTTTCGGATATGCTATTTCTAAAAACAACAACTG
>JBJEAU010000067.1:0-12680 GCA_051869355.1 Prevotella sp.
TGTAAAGGTAAAAAGGTATTTTAAAGGTAAAGAGGTAAAGAGGTAAAAAGGTAAAGAGACATACTCCTTTCATATATCGTTTCCCACATCTATTTGCGGCATTTAGAGGTGCTAAATGCCGCAAATAGACTTGCTAAATGCCGTCTTTAGTTTTCTGAAAGATGCTTCTCCTTGATTTGTGGTTGGGTACTTTGTGGGTGCTTGTAAAATAAAAAGGGTGGTGCGGCGTTATCATATCGTATGGCACAGCAAACAGCTTCTTATCGGCATATCTTTCGTAGCACCAGCCTCTTTGGCGGGGTGCAGGGATTGAACGTGCTCATCGGTATCGTTCGCAACAAGTGTGTGGCTGTGATTCTTGGTCCCAGTGGAATGGGGCTGCTCTCGCTCTATAACGCTACGGTCAAACTGATGTCAGATACTACCAGCATGGGTATCGCCATGAGTGGGGTGAAGACCATGTCGGCCCGTTACGAGGAGGGAGATGAGGGCAAGTTGGCAGATGCGGTGTGTCTGATACGTTCGTGGAGTGTGGTGGCGGCCATCATGGGCATGCTGCTCTGTATGATAGCCGCTCCAGTGTTGAGTGCCTATACCTTTGGCGGAGGGTATACCTGGCAACTGATGCTGCTCTCGCCCACAGTGGCCCTCATGGCATTGATAGGTGGTGAGCTGGCGGTGCTGAAAGCCCTGCGCCGACTGAAGTCTATTGCCCGTGTATCGGTGTGGCACATGGTGGGAGCGCTCATTACTTCTGTACCTATATTATATGTTTTTGGCGAAGCTGGCATTGTCCCTTCCATCGTAATAGCGGCAGCGGTACAGATGGGGCTGGTCGCTTTTTGCGCACATAGGGCATGGCCGTGGCGGGTGTCGCTGCGCTTGTCGTTTTTGCGCCGTGGCATGGGCATGGTACGGCTGGGCGTAGCCTTTGTGGCAGCTGGCATCATGGGCAGCGGCATGGAGTTTGCCATCCGCGCGTATCTGGGCAACGCCGGCGGCATGGAGATGCTCGGTCTCTATAATGCGGGATATATGATGACCATGACCTATGGCGGGATGATATTTGCGGCTATGGAGACCGACTATTTCCCCCGGCTCTCGGCCATTGGGAAAACGGGAGAGGAGATGAACCGTTGCGTGAACCGCCAGATAGAAGTGTCTCTACTGATGATTTCGCCCTTGTTGGTGGCCCTGATGGTCGGGCTTCCGGTGCTGTTGCCCCTGTTGTTTACCGGTGAGTTCTTGCCTGTAGCGGACATGATGCGTTTTTCTATCTTGGCTCTTTACCTGCGGGCACTGTCATTGCCTGTGGCTTATATCCCCTTGGGTCAAGGAGCTGCATGTAGTTATCTGCTGATGGAAGCCGTCTATGACTTGTCCTTGTTACCACTGATGATGATGTGCTATCATAGTTGGGGGCTTGTGGGTACTGGTATTGCCCTTTGTATGGCTGCTGTGTTATATATTATGGTATTATTAGGCTATACGAAAAACTGCTATGGTTATAGACCGTCTGGCAAAGCTTTGTGTCTCTTGTGCATACAGATGCCCATCGGCATTGCGGCATTCGGATGCGCAGTTTGTTGTGATGGCTGGAAGTATTGGGTTGGGGGATGTGTGCTGGTAATGGTAAGTCTTGCATATACCTTGTGGAGTCTTTTGGTCAGAACAAAGGCTGATGAAAATACAGATGTGCTATGAAAGAGGTTGTTTGTACTATATTAGTGGCAGCATATAACGCAGAACGATATATCGGAGAATGCCTTGACTCCTTGGTGGCCCAGACGCAGCCAGGCGTGGAAGTAATAGTCATAGACGATGCTTCGGAAGATGGGACTGCTGATATTGTGAGGGGATATGCGGCAAGGAATGGCCATATCAGCTTGATAACCCTTCCGATAAACAGTGGGCAAGCCCATGCCCGCAATGTTGGGTTGAGACAGGCGCATGGGCGGTATATAGGTTTCCTGGATGCGGATGACCGGTTGTCTGAAGACGCCATAGCAGAAGCAGTATCTGTAATGGAACAGCATGACCATACAGACTGTGTCTTGCTGGATGTCGTGATGCTGTATGGAGAAAATGTTTGGAAACATCTCGAGTGCTTACAGTTTGAAGTAATGGGTGGTTACGAGGCTTTTGTGAATAGTTTGACGTGGAAGATACATGGTGTGTATATAGCTCGTGCCGGCTTGTATCATCGATATCCTTATGACGAGACAGTGCGTGCATATAGTGACGATAATACGACCCGACTACATTATTATATCTCTCGTGAAGTCCGCATGTGCCGTGGTGTGTATTATTATAGGCAACACTCCGAATCGGTAACACATAAAGTGGATGAACGTCATTTTGATTATCTGAAAGCGAATGAAAGTATGCGGCGACATTTGGAAGCATTGGGTGTGACAGAGGATGTGCTCTCCATTTACGAAAATGTAAGGTGGCTGGTGGTTGTTGACTGCTATTGGTTTTATTTTCGACATCGTCGAGAAATGAGTCGGGCTGCTTGCCGGTATGCATTGGCGGAGATACGGCGTGTCTGGTCTGGAATAGAGGCGCATAGACTATACCGGCATAACCAGTATAAGTTGGGATATATGCCCTTGCGGCCATTTTGGCATTTGTTCAGGTTGCAGGAGGAGATTTATTTTGCCATGAAAAAAGCGTTAAACCGATAAAAAAAAGGCATGCAAACTTGTAAAGGTTCATAGAAATTGTTATCTTTGCGACAAAATCTATCACAGAATGACGCTCGTAATTGTAGTCATACTGATATTGGCCTATTTGCTGATAGCGACCGAAAAACTGACGAAAGTGAACAAGGCTGCTGTTGCCGTATTTGCGGGAACGGTAGGATGGATTCTATATATCTGTTTCGGTACCGACTATGTGATGAGCCAGCACTCGGCTGAGTACACCGACTTCCTGAACGGGGCGGTGCCGACAAGCATGGCCGTGAAGGGATATATCGCACAGAATGTCTTCCTGAAATATGTGGGCAGAGCGGCCGAGATAGTGCTCTTCTTGTTGGCGACCATGACCATTGTAGAGATTCTCAACAACAACGGTTGTTTCGATTTTATCGCCCAACTGCTTAAGACCCGTCGCAGCAGGAGGCTGCTGTGGGCTCTGTCGGGTTCCACACTCATCATCTCTGCCAATCTCGACAATCTTACCACTACGGTGATGATGCTCACGATGATGCACAAGATCGTGCCCAACTGGCGGCAGCGGTTATATTATGGGGCTGCCATCGTGCTGGCTGCCAACTGTGGCGGGGCGCTCACGGTGATAGGCGACCCGCTGGGGCTGGTGCTGTGGAGTATGGGGCATGTGACGGCTACACACTATTCGGCCACGATGGCCGTGCCCTGTCTGGTGGCATGGCTGCTGCCCACGTGGTGGTTAGGCCGCAGTTTGCCGGAACGTGTGGACACTTACTGGATTACGATGCCCTACCGTGGCGACGATACCCGGTTGAATGTGTGGCAGCGCTTGCTGATGCTGTTTGTGGGCATCGGCGGATTGTGGTTTATCCCGACATTTCATAGCATCACGCAGTTGAGTCCTTTCCTCGGCGCGTTCTGTGTGCTGTCGGTGTTGTGGGTGGTCAATGAGGTGATGAACCACAAGCTGATGAATGTGGATGAGATGATACAGCGCCGTGTACCGCGCGTGTTGCAATATGGTGTGATACAGATGATGCTCTATGTGATGGGTATCATGCTGGCCGTGGGCGTGGTGCAGGAGACAGGAGCGCTGACATGGGTGGCCCGCCAGTGGGAGATGTATGTACACAATCCGTGGCTTACGGGTGTGCTGGCAGGACTGGTGAGCACGTCGCTCGACAGTTTCGCATCTGGAATCTCGTTTGTGGCATTGGGCGACACCATGGGGCAGAACTGTGATTATTGGAGTATCATCGCATTTACTACCGCAGTGGGCGGCAATATTCTCTGTGTAGGTTCCATGAGTGGGATGGCGCTGCTCAAGTCGGAGCGTATGCGTGTGGGATGGTATTTCAGGCATGTGGGCTGGAAAGCCTTAGCCGGTGCGGCCGTGGGACTGGTCGCGATGTATGTGATATAAATCATAAAAACAGATACGATATGGCAAGAATTAAGACGATTGGAGTGATGACTTCTGGCGGCGATGCGCCTGGTATGAATGCAGCGATTCGTGCGGTGACACGTTCTGGTATTTGTAACGGTTTTAAGATCAAGGGTATCTACCGTGGCTATGACGGCCTGATTAATGGCGAGATAGAAGACTTTACCACGGAGAATGTGAGTGGTATCATCATGTCGGGTGGCACCATCCTGAAGACTGCCAGATCCAAAGAGTTTATGACACCCGAGGGCAAGCAGAAGGCCTATGACAATATCGTGAAGGAAGGAATCGATGCCCTGGTGGTGATTGGTGGAAACGGTTCGCTGACCGGTGCCATGGAGTTTGCCAAGACGTATGACTTGTGTTGTATCGGATTGCCGGGTACCATCGACAACGACCTTTATGGCACCGATTCTACCATCGGTTATGACACGACGATGAATACCATCGTAGAGTGTGTGGACCGCATCCGTGATACCGCCCAGAGCCACGAGCGCATCTTCTTCATCGAGGTGATGGGCCGTGATGCAGGATTCTTGGCACAAAACAGTGCTATCGCTTCGGGTGCAGAGGCTGCCATCATTCCCGAAAACTCTACCGATGTAGACCAGTTGGCACACTTCATGGAGCGTGGTATCCGCAAGTCGAAGCGCTCTTGTATCGTCATCGTGTCGGAAAGTCCTAAGTGTGGAGCCCTCTACTATGCCGAGCGTGTGCGTAACGAATTCCCGGAATATGATGTGCGCGTGTCTATATTGGGCCATCTCCAGCGCGGAGGACGTCCCTCGGCACGTGACCGAATACTGGCGTCGCGTACAGGTGTGGGCGCTATCCAGGCCATTATGCAGGGACAGCGCAACGTAATGGTGGGCGTACGCAACAATGAAGTGGTGTATGTACCTCTTTCTGAGGCTATCCGCTCTGACAAGCCGTTTGACAAGTCGCTTATCAAAGTGCTTGACGAGCTGAGCATCTAATGCTCGCAAGTAGCTAAAGGGTGGAGAATACAAATGGTTATAAACCCTCTAAAAGTGTCAGAAAAGGGAAGAAAGCCCACCGAGAATTTGGTGGGAATGGTAAAAATGCCTATATTTGCAAGAAAAGAAACAGTAACAATATAAAATAATAGCTTATGTCACAAATAAATGGACGCATCTCGCAAATCATCGGCCCGGTTATCGATGTCTACTTCGATACGAAGGGCGAGGATTCGGAAAAGGTGCTCCCAAAAATCTATGAAGCGCTGAAGGTGAAGCGTCCGAACGGCGAAGAACTGGTGATAGAAGTACAGCAGCATATCGGTGAAGATACGGTACGCTGTGTCGCTATGGACAATACTGACGGTCTGCAGCGTGACTTGGAGGTTGTCCCCACGGGCAGTCCAATCACCATGCCTGCCGGTGAACAGATCAAGGGTCGTATGATGAACGTGATAGGTCAACCTATCGACGGTATGGACCAGTTGGACATGAAGGGATCATACCCCATTCACCGTGAGGCTCCCAAGTTTGATGAGCTTTCTACGCATAAAGAGATGCTCGCTACGGGTATCAAGGTGATTGACCTGCTTGAGCCTTATATGAAAGGTGGAAAGATTGGCCTCTTTGGTGGCGCCGGCGTAGGTAAGACGGTGCTGATCATGGAGTTGATTAACAATATCGCCAAAGGACATAACGGTTACTCGGTGTTTGCTGGCGTAGGAGAGCGTACCCGTGAGGGTAACGACCTGCTCAGGGATATGCTTGAGAGTGGTGTTATCAAATATGGTGAAGCCTTTAACAAGGCAATGGCAGAAGGAAAGTGGGACCTGTCTTTGGTGGACAAAGAAGAACTGGCCAAGAGTCAGGCTACCTTGGTGTACGGCCAGATGAACGAGCCGCCGGGGGCACGTGCTTCTGTGGCGCTGTCGGGTCTGACGGTTGCAGAAGAATTCCGTGATCACGGAGGCAAGAACGGCGAGCCTGCTGATATTATGTTCTTTATCGACAACATCTTCCGTTTCACACAGGCCGGTTCTGAGGTTTCTGCTCTGTTGGGACGTATGCCGTCGGCTGTGGGCTATCAGCCTACATTGGCCAGTGAGATGGGTTCCATGCAGGAGCGTATCACTTCAACCAAGAATGGTTCTATCACATCCGTACAGGCAGTATATGTGCCGGCAGATGACTTGACCGACCCTGCACCTGCCACTACCTTCTCGCACTTGGATGCTACGACTGAGCTTTCTCGTAAGATTACGGAGTTGGGTATCTATCCTGCTGTGGATCCATTGGGTAGTACATCGCGTATTCTCGACCCGCTCATCGTAGGCAAAGAGCATTATGAGTGTGCACAGCGTGTGAAGCAGTTGCTGCAGCGCTACAATGAATTGCAGGATATCATCGCCATTCTCGGTATGGACGAGTTGTCTGACGAAGACAAGCTTACCGTAAACCGTGCAAGACGTGTGCAGCGATTCTTGTCGCAACCTTTCTCTGTGGCCGAACAGTTTACTGGTCTTCCTGGTGTCATGGTTCCTATTGAGGATACAATCAAGGGATTCAACGCCATTCTGGACGGTGAGGTGGATGACCTGCCTGAGCAGGCGTTCCTCAATGTCGGCACGATAGAGGATGCCAAGGAGAAAGCTAAGAAACTGCTTGCTGCAGCAAGTGTATAAGCGTCTCAAAAAATGTAGGGTTAAAAGATATGCTGCAACTAAAAATAATTTCTCCTGAAAGAATCGTTTTCACCGGTGAGGTGACGCAAGTGGTGGTTCCCGGAACGCTCGGCGAGTTTGAAATCCTGGATAACCACGCGCCTATCATCTCTTCGCTTGAAAAGGGAAAGGTGGATTATGTGCCGCTCCATGGCGACAAGGAATCTCTCGAAATCTTGGGAGGTTTTGTCGAGGTTCAGAAGAATGAGGTCAGCTTGTGTGTCGAGCTATAATTGCCAGTTGAAGACATGAGTCATACTAAGGATGTCGATACACGCTGTAAGACATACATCAAGCAAAGTCTATATCTGTATGTAGCATTGTTTTTGCTTGGGTTATTGGTAGCACAGGTCGGAAGATTCGAAGGATTGTTGACACCTCTTATCATTGGAGTGCTGTTTGCATTGGTCATAGAGACCGTGGAGGCGCTGGTCTGGAAGCGTGTTGCCAAAAGGTCACTAGATGGTTTGCCTGCATTCTTCATGGCAACGTCGGGATTCCGCTTCTTGCTTGCCCTTGCAGTGATGTTTGTCTATTTCCTTTTCATGGGACGCGCGTCGATGCTCTTGTTTGTATTGGTGTTTGCTGTCTTTTATGTGGTAATGCTTGTCCATCATGCGCTCTTTTTCTCTGTCCGCAGAGAGAATACATGACTTGGGTGCTGACATATAATGATTTCACATATTAAATAAATATGAAACAGATAAAATCTATCCTTCTACTGCTGGCTCTGGTGCTGTTGCCTTTGCAAGTGTCTGCATCAGGGACCAAAGAGGGGGAACTTGATATTCCGGAAATCGTATTGGAACATCTTTCTGATGCTTATGAATGGCATATTGTTTCATACGAGGGGAAAAGTATAGGAATTCCTTTGCCTATCATTGTCAGAAGCAGTGCAACAGGCGAATGGACTTTCTGTACGGCACATTCCTTGCCTGCAAATTTCTATTTCGACGAGCATCATCATGGCAAAATCTATGAGAAACTGCCTGATGGGACTGTTACTCGCCCTATAGATTTGAGTATGACCAAATCTGTGATGCAGATATGGATTGCAGTGGCCGTATTGTTGGCAGTCTTCCTCTCATGTGCCCGGTGGTATAAGAAGCACGATGAGAAGAGCGAGGCTCCCGGAGGGTTTGTGGGTGCTATGGAGATGATAGTGATGACTATCTATGATGACGTAGTGAAAGCTTGTGTAGGAGGGACGCAGTATAAACGTTTTGCCCCTTATCTGCTGACGGTCTTCTTCTTTATACTGACCTGTAATCTGGTTGGGCTGGTTCCGGTATTCCCGGGTGGAGCCAACGTGACAGGTAATATTAATGTAACGCTCTTCTTGGCGGTATGTACGATGCTTGCGATTAATCTTTTTGGAAATAAGGAGTATTGGAAAGATATATTCTGGCCACATGTTCCTCTGTTCCTGAAGGTGATACCGCTGATGCCGATTATCGAGTTGTTTGGTGTATTTACCAAACCTTTTGCCCTGATGATTCGTCTTTTCGCCAATATGATGGCGGGACATGCAGTGATATTGAGTTTTACCTGCGTTATCTTCCTTGGATGGTCTATGGGAGTAGGGTATGGACTCGGACTCAACTTGTTCAGTATCGTCATGTTGCTGTTCATGAACTGTCTGGAGTTTCTCGTGGCATTTGTACAGGCTTATGTGTTTACGTTGCTGAGCGCAGTGTTTATCGGAATGGCACATAAAGAAGAAGAGGCTGAATGATAAATTGATAACAAAATAAATTTAACAACAAATAAAAATTAGAATTATGATTATTACAACTTTATTGGCTGCTGACGGTCTGGCAAAGCTGGGCTGCGGTCTTGGTGCAGGAATTGCAACAATTGGTGCAGGTTTGGGTATTGGTAAGATTGGTGGTCAGGCTATGGATGCCATCGCTCGTCAGCCGGAGGCTTCTGGTAAAATCATGACCAACATGATTCTGACTTCTGCCTTTGTTGAGGGTTGTGCCCTTTTTGCTATCGCTGCTTGTGCGTTCATTATCTAATTGGAAAGGGTTCTGAATGGATAACTTACCATCAATACTGACGCCAGACCTTGGACTTCTGTTCTGGATGTTGTTGGCGTTTTTGGTGGTCTTCGTAGTCCTTGCCATCTATGGTTTCCCTGCCATTATCAATATGGTGGAAAAGCGGAAACAATATATAGATGAAAGTTTGAGCAAGGCGCACGAGGCTTCTGAACGTCTTGAGAATATCAGACAAGAAGGAGAGGCTATGTTGCAGGAAGCACGGGAGCGGCAAGCAAAAATCATGCAAGAGGCTGCTGATACTCGTGATGCCATTGTAGAAAAGGCGCAGGAAAAAGCTCGTGAAGAGGGAGCGCGGCTCCTCGCGGAGGCAAGACAGCAGATTGAAAGCGAAAAGCAGAACGCTATCCGTGATATTAGAGCCCAAGTGGCAGTGCTCTCCGTGCAAATTGCAGAGAAAGTTCTCCGTGAAAAGTTGTCTGATGACAGCCAGCAAATGCAGCTGATAGACAAACTGCTGGATGAAGTTTCTGTGAATAAAGATAATAATTGAAGTATATGGAATTAGGTGTAATATCGGTTAGATACGCGCGTGCGCTTCTGAAGAGTGCTACCGAGATTAAAATCGAGGATGCTGTTTATCAAGACATGCAGTGCATCTTGCGTTGCTATCTGGAGGTGCAGGAGCTTCGGACAACGATAGACAACCCTATGCTTTCTACAGACAAGAAAGAAACGTTGATGGTGACAGCTGCAGGTGAGCAACCTACGGACTTGACCAAACGTTTTATTGCACTTGTCTTAAAAGAGGGTAGGGCAAGTGCCTTACAGTTTATGGCCGCTTCGTATATTACTCTTTATAGGAAACAGAAAAATATCATCCGGGGTAGACTTGTGACCGCCACGCCGGTATCATCCGCTACAGAGCGGAAAATGCAGGAGATGGTGGAAAGCATGACTCATGGAACTGTGGAATTCAATACGGAGGTGGATCCCGATATCATCGGTGGTTTTATATTGGAATATGATACATATCGTATGGATGCCAGTGTGAAGACACACCTTCGGAAGATTCTTGCAGAATTAAAGTAATAATTGAAATCGAAGTTTCTCCTGTTTGCGGATTTCTATAGAAATAATCAGAAATAGGAGTGAACTGCTAAAACTAAAAAACATGTCAGAAAAAATAAAACCAAGCGAAGTGTCGGAAGTATTGCTTCGACAACTTAAGCAGATCAACAGCAATGAGCAGTTTGATGAGGTTGGTACTGTACTGACGGTCAGTGATGGCGTAGCCCGTATTTACGGTTTGCGTAATGCTGAAGCCAACGAGTTGCTTGAGTTTGAGAACGGTACGATGGCCATTGTCATGAACTTGGAGGAAGACAATGTTGGATGTGTCCTCTTAGGACCTACTGCTGGCATCAAGGAAGGACAGAGCGTGAAGCGTACACACCGTATTGCTTCCATTCGGGTCAATGACAACTTCCTTGGGCGCGTTGTCAATCCGCTGGGAGAAGCTATCGACGGTCTTGGCGATATTGATCTCACAGATTCTTTCGAGATGCCGCTCGACCGAAAGGCTCCCGGTGTAATCTACCGTCAGCCTGTAAAAGAGCCGCTTCAGACAGGATTGAAAGCTGTAGATTCTATGATTCCTATCGGAAGAGGCCAGCGTGAGCTCATTATTGGTGACCGTCAGACTGGTAAGACTGCCATCGCTGTAGACACGATTATCAATCAGCGTAGTTTCTACGAGGCAGGGAAACCTGTATATTGTATTTATGTAGCTATCGGACAGAAAGCTTCTACGGTGGCAGCTTTGGTGCAGAATCTCAAGGAGCATGGTGCGTTGCCATATACCATTGTGGTCAGTGCAACGGCTGCAGATCCTGCTGCCATGCAGTATTATGCACCATTCGCAGGTGCGGCCATTGGCGAGTATTTCAGGGATAGGGGATTCTCGGCACTCGTTGTTTATGACGACTTGTCTAAACAGGCAGTTGCCTATCGTGAGGTGTCTCTTATTCTTCGTCGTCCTTCAGGTCGTGAAGCTTACCCTGGCGATGTCTTCTACCTTCACTCTCGTCTTTTGGAGCGTGCTGCGCGCATCAACAATCAGCAGGAAGTAGCCGAGAAGATGAACGACCTTCCTGAGTGTATGAAAGGCCATGTAAAGGGTGGAGGTTCATTGACAGCCTTACCGATTATCGAGACACAGGCCGGCGACGTTTCTGCCTATATTCCTACGAATGTAATCTCGATTACCGACGGACAGATATATCTTGAGACCGATTTGTTCAACCAGGGCTTCCGTCCAGCTATCAACGTCGGTATTTCCGTCTCTCGTGTAGGTGGCTCTGCTCAGATTAAGAGTATGAAGAAGGTGGCTGGTACATTGAAGATTGACATGGCACAGTACCGTGAGTTGGAGGCATTCTCCAAGTTCTCCAGTGATATGGATCCTGTGACCGCCATGACTATCGACCGAGGCCGAAAGAACAATCAGATTCTTATCCAGCCCCAGTATTCACCTATGCCTGTAGGTGAGCAGGTGGCAATCTTGTATTGTGGAATCCACGGGTTGATGCATGATGTGCCTGTCACCATGGTTCGTAAGTGTCAAGACCAGTTCTTGGAGCAGATGCGCTCACAACATCAGGATGTTATCGACGTATTGGCTTCAGGAAAGATTGATGACGAGCTTACCAAGACCCTTGAAGAGGTAATGAATGGCGTTACCGCCCAGTTTAAAGCGTAAAGGCGTATGGCTTCACTGAAAGAAATAAAGACTCGTATTGCCAGTGTCAACAGCACCCGTAAGATAACGAGTGCCATGAAGATGGTGGCTTCCTCGAAACTTCATCGTGCTCAGGTGGCCATACAAAACATGCTGCCTTACGAGAACATGCTTGAGCACATTTTGAAGTCGTTTTTGGTGTCTACCCCCGAGGCGACGAGCCGTTTTCAGAGAGCTCATTCTGAAACCAAGTGTGTGGCTTTGGTGGTTTATTCCAGCAATAGCTCGCTCTGCGGAGGCTTCAATGCCAATGTGTTGAAGATGTTGGATCAGATAGTCGCTGAATATCAGGCACAGGGAATCAACGATTTCCTTATCTATCCGATTGGCCGCAAGGTGGCAGAGCGCGTACAGAAGCGTGGATGGAAGGCAGCAGGCAGTTTTGTTGAACTTGCAGACAAGCCCAATGCACGTGGTTGTGCGCAGATAGCTGAAGAACTCACCCGCAAGTATTTTCTCAAGGAGATTGACAAGGTAGAGTTGGTTTACCATCATTTCAAGAGCGCTGGTTCGCAGATATTGACGCGCCGAACATTCCTGCCCATCGATTTGTCTACAGAGAAGATTGGTGCGATGAATGACCGCGATCTCACCTCTCATGTTACTACAGCCAAGGCGCAGGAGTATCTCCGCAAGCGAGACCAACAGCGCAAGCGTGTGGTTGAAGAGGCGGTTCCTTTGAACGACAATTTCATTGTGGAGCCCGATTTGCAGTCGGTACTGCTTTCGTTGGTGCCTAAGTTGTTGAATCTGATGGTCTATACCGCTTTGCTTGACAGCAATGCCTCCGAGCATGCAGCCCGTATGGTGGCCATGCAGACTGCTACGGACAATGCGGATGAACTGCTACGTGTCTTGAAGTTGCAGTACAACAAGAGCCGTCAGGCTGCGATTACCAGCGAATTGCTCGACATTGTCGGTGGAACGGTTAACAATTAGCGTTTCCTACGCATTTCATAATTTCTTAAAACAGCGACTTGCCATCACAGCAGGTCGCTGTTTTTGGTTAAAACCATTTCATTGTTGTCGCTCTTCGCACATTGTGATAAGCCATTTAAAT
>JBJEAU010000068.1:0-53339 GCA_051869355.1 Prevotella sp.
AAACTCTGCAACTCAGATTTTACGCTATAAATGTCTAACCTTAATAACATCATCTATGCGAATCCATCTGTTTCACCAACTCTGCATATTGGGCATGCTTCTGTGGGCATTTGCCGCCCCCTCATTGGCCCAGACCCCGAAAAGCATACATATTACCGATGCCGATGGCCGCGACGTGCCCCGGCTGGGCATGACCGTACAGCTGTGTGGGCAAACGTTCAGATTGCGCACCGACAATCAGGGTACAGCCACGCTGCCACAGAGTGCAGAGACCGGATGCACCGAGGCGAGGATACAGATAAGCTCAAAACTCTACGCACCGCTCGACACGCTCATACGCATTGCCGGCAGCAGTACACCGTGGCAGATAGTGCTACGACCAGCCGAGAAAACGTTGCGCGAGGTAAACGTGGTGGCATACCGAAAGATAGCCCAGAACGATGCGGAAAAGAGTGTGTACAGGATAGACCCACGCGCCTTTCTCAAAACATCAAAGGCCGATGAAGCACTCAACTTCTTGCCCGGCGTGGAGGCCGAGCGCGGCCAATATACGCTGGTGGGGAGAGACCGGACGGCACGGCTGAAGATAAATGGAGAACCCGCATCCAAGCAAGAACTGCAAGCGTTGCGTATCAGTGAGATAGAACATGTGGAGGTGCGCGAGATAACCAAGGACGACAACGACAGGTTTGCCGGCGAGATAAACATTGTAAAGAAACGGCATGAACAACCGCTGTTTAATGCCACGTTGCGAACATGGATGGGTACCATACACCATCAGTTGGGTACCTACGACGACTTTAATTTCCAGAACAAGCACTGGGATATCAGCGCATTCGTCAACCTGCTGCGCAGCCATCAAGACAATACCACCCACCTACACCGCAACTATCTTGCCACAGACGGCAGCATTATCTCTACCCAAACCATGACCAACAATGCCTACATATCGGCATGGCAGGAGAGCGAGGGACTCAAGGCGGCATGGTTTCCCAACAAGAAACTGACTCTCAACGTGGCCCTGTCGCACTACACCTACGGAGGTGAGACCGACCAGCACATATACGATTTCGACCAGAGCGCATACATGGTACACAGCAAGGACAAGATGGAAACCTTTAACGCTTATGCCAATGCCAAGTACGCACTGAACGACAAAAACCGGCTGTTGCTCAAGACAGCCTTTACCTATTATCGCACCCCCTACACTTTCAGCACCCATCCCGAGTACAACTACAAGTCGGCCATGCGAAACTATACCATAGAGATAGGTTCGGAACACAGAATAAAGCTGCTGGGCGGCACCCACGATATCACTTCGGCACTGCGCAACACGACCCGACAAAACATCACCTCGTCGGGCGGCACCGAGACTTACAGCATACAGCAACTGAGTCTGACAGACGTACACTCGTTTAACAAGCAGTTGTCTTACTTCCTCATACTCAAGGGCGAGACCGACAACCAGGGCGGCCGGAGATTTACCAGCTTTCAACCACAGTTGCGGCTCAACTACAATCTGCCCCACCGCACTACCCTCTCTGCCACCTACGAGCGGCGCGTGATGCGGCCCAGCATCAAGTTTCTGAATAGCGATACGCTGATGAACAATCTGCCGGAACGTATAGTGGGCAACAATCAGTTGGAAGCAATGCACAGCGATGCCCTCATTCTCTCGTTTAAGAAACAAATCAAGGGGTCGTATCTTACCACCACACTCAACCTTAACCGCACGGCCAAACTGATAGACCAAATCTATCTGGACGATACAGACTATAACGTAACGACTTATGCCAATATAGGCAACTGTCGCAGTGCCACGCTGAGCGTAAACTATACACGCAGACTGTGCAACCACCGTATGAATCTGTCGGTCACAGCGCGCGGTTTTTACAAACATTACGACATCGCCTCGCCATACGAAGACAATGCGCTCATCGTACCCTCGGCCGGATGGGGATGGAACACCACACTCAACATGAGTTATCTCTCTACCCGCAATTGGATATATTCGCTTCAAGTCACCTATAAACCCAAGGAGTATGCACTGGCACAAATCATGCACAAGCATCCGCAATTCAACGGCATGATACAGAAAAACATTCTGAAAGACAAGGTGTCGCTCTCGCTCGAATACCTGTGCCCATTCGTGTATTGTGTCACCGAGCGTAGTGAATACAACCTACGCCATCTGCAGCAACGCAAAGATTTTAAGATAGGCTATAGCAACATCACATTCAGCATTGCGCTGAATATAGGCAAGTGGTTCCGCCAGCGGTCTGTTACACACGATGCCACCAGCGATGATATCAATCTGTAAATCATTGATACACACTTCCGGCAATATGTTTTCACGCTTTTCGCTTGGCAAATCCATTTCTTTTGCCTAATTTTGCAAGCGTCAACAACTATTCGTTTTTATCATGAAAACTGTTTATACATTTCTCTTAGGCATGGCCGTTATGATCGGCAGCCCGGCATTGGCCCAAACCGACACCCACGTTACCCGATACATCAATCCCTTTATCGGTACCGGACAGGTGGATGCCAATAGTCTCAAGGGCGGCAACTTCCCCGGAGCCACCACACCTTTCGGACTGGTGCAGCTGAGCCCCGAAGAGTTTGTCTGCCCCAATGGCGACGGGGCATCAGGCTACGACTACGCGCTCGATACCATCTACGGTTTCACGCATACCCACCTCAGCGGCACGGGTTGCGTAGACCTGCTCGACGTACTCATACAGCCTACCAGCAAACCGCTCACCGCCCTGCTGGATACCGAGACCTTCCCAGAGAAATTCGCCCACGCCAACGAGAAAGCCTCCGTGGGCTACTACGCCGTGAGGTACAGCGGCAGCGACATCCTCACAGAGCTTACTGCCACCACCCGCACCGGCATGACGCGCATCTCTTATCCCGCCAACCAGGCTGCCCGCCTCATCGTCGACATGGCCCATGCCGGGCAAAATCGCGGCGGCGACCGAAAGACCATCATCTTCAACTCCCAACTCCGTCTGCTCGATGCCACCACCCTCGTCGGCTACCGCCGTCTGAGCGGATGGCAGAAGGAGCGCAGCGTCTATTTCTATGCCAAGTTCTCTCGCCCCGTGCAGCAGCGCTACTTCAAGTCGGGCAGCGACATCTTCCCGGACGGCGACATCGCCAATGGCCGCAATACCAAGTGCTTCCTCGACTTCGGAACCCTCTCCGAACCGCTTATCGTCAAGGTGGCGCTCTCTCCCGTAAGCGTGGAGAATGCCAAGGCCAACATGGAGGCCGAAAATGCAACCTGGGACTTTGAGGACGTACACCGCCGTGCCGTCGAGGCATGGGAGAGCGAACTGGCCAACATCCGTATCGATGGAACCGAGGACCAGAAGGCCATCTTCTACACCGGACTGTACCACGCTTATATCCAGCCCAACATCGTCTCCGACTGCAACGGCGACTACACACGCTCCGATTACACCACCGGGCGACTGCCCGAGGGCGATACGCAGTACAGCACCTTCTCGTTGTGGGACACTTTCCGCGCATGCAATCCCCTCTATACCCTGCTCAAGCCCGAACGCGTGGCCCAATTCGTAAAGAGCATGCTCCGACAGTATGATGTCTATGGGTATCTGCCCATCTGGCAACTGTGGGGATCTGAGAACTATTGCATGATCGGCAACCATGCCATCCCCGTGGTCGTGGATGCAGTTCTCAAGGGCATCCCCGGCATCGACAGCCAGCACGTGTACGAGGCTGTGCGTGGCTCGTCGCTGCGCGATCACCGCCAGTCGCCGTGGTCCATGCTGGAACAGTATGGCTATCTGCCCGAGAACAAGCAGCGCGAGTCGGTCTCCATCACCCTCGAGAATGCGTATGATGACGCCTGTGTGGCACGTCTCGCACAGGCATTGGACCATACGGAAGACTATCAGTACTTCGACCGCCGCGCGCACCTCTACCGCAATCTCTTCGACAGCGGCACTGGATTTTTCCGAGCCAAAGACGATAAGGGACAGTGGATGCAACCCTTCAATCCTTACTCCTACCGTCCCGAAGGCATGCACCCCTACGCCGAGGGCAACGCCTGGCAGTACCGCTTCTTTGTGCCGCACGATGTTCCCGACATGGTAGCGCTCATGGGCGGACCCAAGCGCTTTGAGCAGGCACTCGACAGCCTGTTTACCGACAACACCCGCGTAGACCTCGACGGCGGCGGCAACGCCAGCGGCTTCATCGGACAGTATGCGCACGGCAACGAGCCGAGCCACCACTGCATCTACCTCTACCACTGGGCAGGGGCACCGCGCAAGGCACAATATTATGCCAACAAGGTGATGACCGAACAATACTTCAACCGCATCGACGGCTATTCGGGCAACGAAGACTGCGGTCAGATGTCGGCATGGTATATCTGGTCAGCCATGGGCTTCTATCCCGTAGACCCAGCCTCAGGCATCTACAGCTTCGGCTCTCCCCAGCTCCGTCGGGTGGAGATACGCCTGCCTGGCGGCAAGACCTTCACCATAGAGACCAACCGCCGAGGGGCAGACGACTGCTACATCAAGTCTGTGAAACTCAACGGCAAGCGATACACCAAGCACTATATCACACACGACGACATCATGCAGGGCGGTACCCTACAGTTTGTCATGACCCGATAACCCTCATACCCTTCCTAAGGCAGCAGACGGCACCCGCCCTGCTGCCTTTTTGCTGCCCTCAGATACAGAAAACCCGCGCAAACCTTGCCACTCTCGACAAAAGTGGCTAACTTTACACCCCTAAAAAATCATGGATACTATCATACTCGACCATCTGGCTATCGGCTATAAGGGGCGTACCCTCATGTCGGACCTATCGCTCACCTTACACGATGGATGCCTCGCATGCCTCGTGGGAAGCAACGGTGTGGGCAAATCCACCCTCCTGCGCACCTTGGCAGGATTCCAGCCCAAGCAGGGTGGCACCATCCGACTGCTGGGGCGTGCCGTGGAGACAGCCTCGCCCCAGCAACTGGCCACCATCGTGAGTGTGGTGCTCACCGATCGGCCTCATGGACACGCCATCACCGTGAGCGAGATGGTGGCTATGGGCAGATCTCCCTACACAGGATTTTGGGGACGCTTGTCGGAACAAGACCGGGCGGTGGTGGCCGAAGCCATGCAGATGGTGGGCATCACGCCTCTGGCACAGCGCATGGTGTCTACCCTCAGCGATGGCGAGCGCCAAAAGGTGATGGTGGCCAAGGCTTTGGCACAGCAGACTCCCATCATCCTGCTCGATGAACCTACAGCCTTCCTTGACCATCCAAGCAAGGTAAGCATGATGCAACTGCTTCACCGTTTGGCCGCCGACATGGGCAAAACCATCATCATGAGCACCCACGACTTGGAACTGGCTGCCCAAAACGCCGATGTATTCTTACAAATGGAAGAAAACACGCTGAGAATAATTCACAATTCAGAATTCATAATTCATAATTGATTGCTTCGAACTGCGAATCATAACCGGGAATTATGAATTGTGAATTGTGAATTATGAATTGATTATAGTGAATTGTGAATTAAAGAAACTATTTCTGCCATAGACCTATCAAAAGGACCGGCATGCTCCAACTTTAGTGTGCAGAGCGCAGCCGCCATGCGTCCTGCCTCCTCATACCCCATGCCTTGAGCCCGACAGTAGAGATAACCCGCGCTGTAAGTATCGCCACATCCGGTGGCATCCACCACCTCACGGGGCGCAAAGGCCGGGATATCATAAAAAATTCCCTCGGCATAAATCAGCGAGCCGTGGCTGCCCAGCGTCACCACAACCTCGCGCACTCCATAGTCGGCTATCATCATGGCTGCCCGGCGGGCATCCTTGCATCCCGTCACAACCTCCATTTCGTGCTCGTTTACCTTCACCACGTCTGTTACGGCCAGCACGCGCTGTTTGTCCGCCCAGTCTGTCGCCAGCACCTGCTCATTTTCCACCCGGCGCAGGAATCCCTGCACATCTATCGACACCCTACCTTTCTCAGCCAAGTGTTCAATGGTCTCCGGCGCAAAGTCGTCGGCCAACAGCGGGCCCAGATGGTAGTAACGAGCCTCTATCCGCTGCAACTCCTCCGTGGTAAAAGGCGCTGCCTTGGCCAATACACGCTGCTGCCGATAGTTGGGGTCGTCGCCATAGATGTTTTCAAAATACACCGAACGCTGGCAACGGTGACACACCATATTAATACCAGCCCGACGCATGGCCTCCACCTCATCCATCGACTCCTCGCCTACCTTGGTCACCAACAGCGTGGTTATCACAGGCGGCAACTGGTTGAGCGCCTTGGCAAAATAATAGGCCGTGCCGCCCGGCATATCCACTTGCCCCCGAGGTGTAATCACCCTGTCACGCGTGATGTGTCCTATACAGCAGATATCTTCCATCTCTCTTCCCTGATATTTAAGCAGGTGCAAAGGTACGCAAAAAAAGTTACACACCCCCTCTGCAAAGCCAATTTTTATCTCCCCCTTCGGCCGAATCAAGCGAAGAGGGAGCGCGAGAAACTACAACCATCTACCTAATAGTATCCCAAATATAGAAAAAAGGAACCCTTTTTGCCTCAAAAATCAACAAAATGCAATACAAAGAAGAATATCACAAAACTTTTGTCATTATTTGTTTGGAATTTAGATACATTTTGTATAACTTTGCAGCATTATCAAATACAAAAAGACAGTTTTCGGGAAGTATAACAGACAGGAAGTTGGCCTATGGAAGCAAATATCAAAGAACTTGCGGGAAGCCGCGATATGGTAAACCAATGGATGGAGCGCTTCGGAGTGCGCTTCGGAATTTATAAGAATGGTGAATTTAGGGAACAATTGTTTCCGTTTGACCCTGTGCCGAGAATCATCTCCAAGACCGATTGGGACTACCTGGAGCGCGGATTACAGCAACGGGTGCAGGCGCTCAACCTGTTTTTGTGGGACATCTACCATGAGAAGCACATCATACACGACTGTGTGGTGCCCGAAGAGTTTGTCTATTCGTCCAAGGGCTATGCCCCTGAGTGCGAGGGTATCGACCCGGCCGGTAGGGTGTATGCCCATATCGCAGGCATAGACCTGGTGGAGGGCAAGGACGGACACTGGTATGTGCTGGAAGACAACCTGCGCATCCCGTCGGGGGCAAGCTATCCCATGATAGCCAGACGTATCACGCGCAAGGTGTCGCCGGGTACCTTCGCCGCCAATGCCGTGGCCGACAACCGCGACTATACCGACCTACTCCGCGACATGATGGATGCCATGAACGGCAATCGTGGCATTTCGGTTATCCTCACGCCGGGCAGATACAACTCTGCATTTTTCGAACATTCCTATCTGGCCGAGCAAACGGGGGCTACACTGGCTTATCCGGGCGACCTGTTTGTAGAAGACGATAAGGTCTACTACGCCGGAATGTGCCAAGACAAGACGCGGGTGGGCTGTATCTACCGCCGCATCAGCGACGAATATATGGACCCGATGTACTTCGAAGCCTCATCACTGCTCGGCGTACCGAATGTGATGCAAGCCTATCGGGCTGGCAACGTGGCCATTGTCAACGCGATGGGCAATGGCGTGGCAGACGATAAAGGTATCTACTACTTTGTGCCGAAGATGGTGAAATACTATCTTGGAGAGGAGCCTATCCTGCACAATGCGCCCACCTATCTGCCTTACTTCAAGGAGGATTACGACTATGTGATGGCGCACATCAACCGATTGGTCATCAAAGACGTGAGCGAGGCAGGCGGCTATGGCGTGATGTTCGGCAGCGAATTGTCTAATGACAAACTGGAGGAGCTGCGTCGTCTCATTGTCAAGTATCCCCGCCGGTGGATTGCACAGGAGGTGGTGGATTTTAAGGACTTGGAGATTCTGGAAGGTGACCAACTGGTATGGCGCAAGGCCGATCTGAGGGCGTTTGTGGTAACGGGCAGCGATACAAAGGTATGGAAGAGCGGTCTCACCCGCTTCTCCCGCAATCCAGATTCGTTTGTTGTCAACTCCTCACAAGGCGGAGGATTCAAAGATACGTGGGTGATGGAAAGCGTTTAAAAGGTAAAAGGGTGTGTAGGGACGCACGTTCGTGCGTCCGCATCTTCCACATATAGGATTAAAAGTTAATTGACCAATGGTAAAAAGTGATATTATTTCGGCCGCCAAGGCCAACAGATTTTATTGGTTAGGGAGATATGTAGACCGTGTCTACATGACACTCCACCTGCTCAACAAGTGCTATGACCGCATGATCGATGGTGCTCCCGACGAATACATGAACTTCTGGCAGCGGTTGGATGCCAGAGGATGCTACGCCACCGAGGAGGAGTTTACCCTGGGCATGATGTACGACGACACCAACCCCACATCGGTCATCTCGGCACTCATGCGGGCGATGGACAACGCCATCTTGCTGCGCGAGGATATCCTATCCGAATCATTGAGCTATATAGAAATGAGTTTGGCGCTGATGAAGCGGTGCAAGGCTGCTCACGAAACCAACATTACACAGCTGCAGCCGGTCATCGACTGGTCGCTGGCTTTTTGGGGCTCGGCCGAACAGCGGTTGCACAATCCACGCTCGTTGTCGCTGATGATGGTGGGACGACATGTGGAAAACATCGACATGCTCCTGCGCTTCGGCTATTCTTTCCGACGGGTTTCCTTGGCCTACGATTCGCTGAAACGCTATGCTCGTGATTTGGACGAGGAGGTGGATCGAGAGGTGGAAAAGACGCTCGACGAACTCATTGTGGAAGACCGTTTCGACCTGACCAACAGCGATTATCGAGACCAACTGATAGGATACGTCAACCAGTTGGTACGGGTATGAGACGGTATCTCTACTGTTACCAGACCGTTGTCCACTTCTCGCAGCCAGTGAGCCGTCACCATGTGCTGCTGCGCTGCCTCCCCATGCCGTGCAGCGGCGTGGCCATAGACGAGGAGCACCTGGTGGTATCGCCGGGATTTTCCTTGCGCCGTGGGCACGATGCCTTTGGCAACCGGATAGTCTATGGCGAAAGGCTCGATGCCCATGCCACACTGGCCTACGTCAGTACAGGAGTGGTATCCCTGTCGCCCGGGCTGCAAGAGGTGGGGGGCATGCCCATCAGCATGTATCTACAGCCCTCACGATTGGCCGCATGGCCAACGAATGACGAGGTAGTCCTTCCACCCGACTGCTTACGCGATGCCGAGTCGATAGGTCGCTGGGTGTATGAACAACTCACTTATACGCCGCTGTCCACCACGGTGGAGACTCCGGCGGTGGATGTGCTGCGCAGCGGCAAGGGGGTGTGTCAGGATTATGCCCATGTGATGGTGGCACTGTGCCGCCAGGCTGGCATAGCGGCACGCTACGTCTGCGGATTTGTGGCCGGAACGGGAGCCACGCATGCCTGGGTCGAGACTTACGACGGCACCGGCTGGCGCGGTTACGACCCTACCCACGGCATCCCCGTGGAATACGGCTACCTGAAACTCGCCCACGGGCGTGATGCGGCCGACTGTCCTGTCAACCGCGGTGTGTATGTAGGCAATGCGGTACAACAGACGCAAATCAGCGTCACGCTGCTGGAAAGCCTTTTAAAAAAGGTAAAGAGGTAAAGAGGTAAAAAGGGGTAAAACGATGTGTAGGGACGCACGTTCGTGCGTCCGCCTATCCCACATACAACATATTATATAAGAAGGAGTAAAACAGTGATAAAGACGATTGCATCTACAGAATTGCCGATAGGCGAACAGTTGATGATACGCAAAAACGTGATCGGACGCGGTGGGGGCAAGCGGCTCTGCATTGTGACGGGTACCCACGGCGACGAACTGGAGGGACAGATGGTCTGCTATGAGATGGCGCGACGGTTGGGACAAGACTTGCGACTGCTCGACGGCACCGTGGAGATCTATCCGGCGCTCAACCCGCTCGGCATCGACACCATGACACGCGGTATTCCCAATTTCGACTTGGATATGAACCGCATCTTTCCCGGCAATCCCGGCGGCACGATGATTGAGCAGGCGGCCTATGCCATCGTGGAGGATCTGAAAGGTGCCGACTTGGTCATCGATGTCCATTCGAGCAACATCTACCTGAGAGAGACACCCCAAGTACGCATCAATGTCAATGACGAGCAGCGGTTGGTGCCCATCGCCCAGCAGATGGGCATCGAGTTTGTATGGATTCACGACGCTGCCACCGTGCTCGAGTCTACCCTCGCCCACTCCCTCAACTCTACGGGCACTCCCTGTCTGGTCGTGGAGATGGGGGTGGGACTGCGCATCAACCACAAGATGTGCTCCAGACTCGTGGACGGCATGTTCACGCTCATGGCCGGCATGGGGATGTGGCATGGCGATACGGGAGAGGGCACGCCGCCTACTCCCATCGTGTGCAAGGGCGACAGGGTGGCGTTTCTCAACGCCGAGGCCTCCGGCGTGTTCCTGACCGACCTCAAATGCGGCGTGGAGGTCATGCCCGGCGACTTGGTGGGCGAGATCGTGGAGCCCCTCACGGGTACCGTGCTCAGCAGGGTGGTCTCCCCGTGCCACGGGTTCCTGTTTACCATCCGCGCGTACCCCGTTGTGTACGAGGGCTCGCTCATGGCGCGCATATTTATCCTGTAAACCGATGCTATAAAAAGACGATGAAACGCGAGATACTTTACGAAATGAAGTCGCCCTACCGCGACAATTTCCGCATAGACGGTTTCTGGTTTGGCGAAGGAGCCAAGACCGTGGCCATAGTGGGTGCCATGAGGGGCGACGAGATACAGCAGCAGTATATATGTGCCAAGATGGTGGAGACGCTGTCCGGCATGGAGCGCAGGGGAGCCTTGGTGCCCGGCCACGCCGTGCTGGTGATTCCGTCGTGCAACCCGTTTTCGATGAATGTCAGCCGCCGATTCTGGACGATGGACGGCACCGACATCAACCGCATGTTTCCCGGCTACGACCAGGGTGAGACCACGCAGCGCATCGCCGCCGCCCTCTTCGACCATCTCAAGGATTTTGAATATGGGATGCAACTGGCGAGTTTCTATCTGCCGGGCGAGTTTGTGCCGCATGTACGGATGCTCAAGACGGGCTACGAGGCGGTGGAGGCGGCCAAGCTCTTCGGCCTGCCCTTCGTCACCGTGCGCCAACCGTTGCCCTTCGACACCACCCTGCTCAACTACAACTGGCAGCTATGGGGCAGCAAGGCGTTTTCTATCTATGCCGGGCAAACCAGTTATGTGGAAGACGTAACCAGCCGGATGACCATCGATGCCATGCTGCGCTTCCTCGCACGGGTGGGCGTGGTGGCAGACACCGACACCGATGAGGGCATGGAACCCGTAGTGATGGACGAGGCCGAACTGGTGAATGTCACCGCCGACCGGGCAGGCATCTTCTACCGCCTGTTGGGAGCCCGAAGTGAGGTAAGGCGTGGCGATGTACTGGCCCGCATCCTCGACCCCTACTGCTGCGAGGTGCTTGCCGAAGTGAAATCGCCCGTAGACGGCACCGTATTCTTCGCCCACAACCAGCCATTGGCCTTGCAGCACGCCATCATCTACCGCATCCTGCCCAAAGACTGACCCGCATATCAAGACTGTAGGCATGGGTTGGCAAATGTATATGCCACCTTTACAAAGCTAAATGCGGCATTTAGGTGAGCTAAATGCCATGATTAGCTCCGTAAAGGTGGCATTTAGCTTTGTAAAGGTGGCACCTATCAAAAGGGAACTCCAACAGAGGATAAAAAAGGGCACAGAAAGGAAAAAATAAAAAAGAGAAAATGCGGGGTATACAATCTTTTATTCGTATCTTTGTGGCAACGAATCTATCTAACTGCCAAAACAACGAAACGAAATGATGACCATCAAGATAATCAGACAGGCGCTCCTCTGCCTGTGCCTCGTGGCCACTCCAGCCGGGGCGCAACGGACAACCATCAACCTGAACAGCAACTGGACATTCAGGTTTTCTCACCAAGTAGACAAAAACAGTGGGAGGAGGGTGGACCTTCCCCATACGTGGAACACCACCGATGCGCTCGCCGGACGCTGCGACTACAAGCGCGGCATAGGCAACTATACCAAGCGGTTGCACATACCTGACAGTTGGCGTGGCAAACGGCTCTTTGTACGGTTCGACGGTGCCAACTCGGTGGCCGACCTCTTTGTCAACGGACGCCATGTGGGCAGCCACAGGGGCGGGTACAGCGCCTTTGTGTTTGAAATCACCGACCGGGTGAAGTATGGAGCCGACAACCAGTTGCTGGTGAGGGTGAACAATGCCGAACAACTGGACGTGATGCCGCTCGTGGGCGACTTCAATTTCTACGGCGGCATCTATCGCGATGTGCAACTGCTCGTCACAGAGCGTGTATGTATCTCGCCGCTCGACCATGCCTCGCCGGGTGTGTATCTGCACCAGCGGCAGGTGACGGCAGACGAGGCCACCGTAGAGGCCGAAGTGCTGGTATCGGGTACAGACAGTGGGGAGCAGGCGCTCACGGCACGCATTGAGGTGTGCGACGGACAGCGCACCGTGGCCACTTGCAGCCGCGAGGTGACGGCCACCGGCGAGGGCGGCACCTCGCGGGTGATACTCCCTGTGACCATCTCCAAGCCCCACCTGTGGGACGGTACGGCAGACCCCTTCCTATATCGCGCCAAGGTGTCGCTGTGGCAGGCCGGCAAACGGGTGGACGAGGTGGAGCAGCCGCTGGGACTGCGCTTCTTCCGCGTAGACCCGGAGAAGGGATTCTTCCTCAACGGCCGACACCTGCCCCTGCACGGGGTATGCCGCCATCAGGATCGTCCGGAGATAGGCAATGCGCTCACCAACGCCCATCACCGGGAGGATGTGGCCATCATCCGGGAGATGGGTGCCAACGCCATCAGGCTCAGTCACTATCCGCATGCTCCGGAGCTATACCGGCTGCTCGACGAGACGGGTATTGTGGCCTGGTCGGAGATTCCCTTTGTAGGACCCGGTGGCTATGGAGACAAGGGATTTGTGGACAGCGAGGCGTTCAGGGACAATGGCCGGCAGCAGCTCAGAGAGATGATCCGGCAACTGTATAACCATCCCTGCATCTGTTTCTGGGGTCTCTTCAACGAACTCAAGGAGGAGGGAGACAACCCGGTGCCCTATCTGCGCGAGCTCAACGACTTGGCGCATCAGGAAGATGCCTCGCGCGTCACGACCTGTGCCAGCAACCAGGACGGCGACATCAACTGGGTGACCGATATCGGGGCGTGGAACCGCTACGATGGCTGGTATGGAGCCTCGCCGGCATCGTTGGCCGCTTTTCTCGACCGCACACACAAGCAGCATCCCAACCGCTGCATCGGTATCAGCGAGTACGGGGCAGGAGCCAGCATCTACCAGCAGCAAGACTCGCTCTTGCAGCCGGTGCCCAACAGCTGGTGGCATCCCGAAAACTGGCAGACCTACTACCATATACAGAATTGGGACATCATAGCGGCACGACCCTATGTATGGGGAACCTTTGTATGGAATATGTTCGATTTTGGCGCGGCGCACCGCACGGAGGGTGACCGGCCGGGTGTCAACGATAAGGGACTGGTGACCTTTGACCGCAAGACACGCAAGGATGCCTTCTACTTCTACAAGGCCAACTGGAACCCGGACCCGATGCTCCATATCGCCGGCAAGCGGTGTACGGCCACAACGAGGGAGGAACTGGAACTGATGGTGTTTACCAACTGCGCCTCGGTACGGCTCTGGCTCAACGGCCAAGATATGGGCGATGTGCGCACGGGTCAGCACGGCATAGCCCGCAAGACATTGCGCCTGCTGTCGGGTACCAACACCATCAGGGTGACAGCCAAGGGGCAAGGGCGCACGCTCGCTGATACGTATGAGATCACATATCGTAAGACTTACGAATAATGACGACAATGATGGACCAGAAAACTTCCGGCGGCCAACAGGCTGCCTCTACCACCCGTCGTCGACGGGTATGGTGGATAATCGGCATCGTATGTGCCGTGTTGCTGATAGGATTGGGCGGAGCCAGTTGGTATATGCTCGACTATGCCCTGTGCCCTGACCGCCCGACGAGCTATGATCTGCCGCGACAGTTAGCGCGCACGGTACAGGAGAATCCACGGATCAAACCCTGGATAGACAGTCTGCAGCAGCATCGTGCCCTGCGCGATACTTTTGTGGCCATGCCCACCGGCGAGCGGCATCATGCGGTGTATGTCAGGGCACCCCACGCCAGAGGCAGGGTGGCCGTGCTGGTACACGGTTATACGGACAACTGCATGGGCATGATACACATTGCGTCTATCTACGGCCAGAAGGGCTACCACCTGCTGCTGCCCGACCTGCACGGACATGGTCGCAGCGAGGGCAAAGCCATACAGATGGGATGGAAAGACCGGTTGGACGTGCTCCACTGGACACAGGTGGCGCAACAAATGTTTGCCGACCCCGAAGCCGAGACACAGATGGTGCTGCACGGCGTGTCGATGGGGGCGGCCACGGTGATGAGCCTCTCAGGCGAAAAACTGCCGGCATATATCAAGTGCTTCGTGGAAGACTGCGGCTACACCAGTGTGTGGGACGAGTTTGCCAACGAACTGGCCCAGTCGTTTCATCTGCCGCCCTTCCCACTGATGTACACCACCAGCGGACTGTGCCAGTTGCGCTACGGATGGCGTTTCGGCGAGGCTTCGCCCTTGCGCCAAGTGGCCAAATGCCGTCTGCCCATGCTCTTCATACATGGCGACAAAGACACTTACGTGCCCTTTGCCATGCTCCAGCCCCTCTACGAGGCCAAGCCACAGCCCAAGGAGATGTGGGTGGTGCCGGGGTCGGTGCATGCCACCAGTTTCCGCGACCAGCCCGAGGCCTACACCGAGCATGTCAATCGCTTTGTCAACCAGTATATAGACTAAAAACGCTTCGTCCCCCACATTTTCGGGTTATCCTCGCCGCCATCTGTACGTGGCAAGGATAACCCGAAAATGTGGGGGACGAAGCGTAAAAACGAATGAGGATTACTGCTGTCCGGCCTTGACGATACGGTCAAACGCCTCGATGTCAGCTTGCGGCATGCGGGCCTTGGCTTTCCATGCGGCATCGCCATACACGCCGGCCTGTGAGGCATCGAAGGGCTTGAAGCCTATCTTCTTGGCGGCGCGCAGATTGGTCAACGTGAAATCTCCCTGTGCCGCATTGCGGAACATGGGTCGCTCGCACACACTGTGGGGCTCTCGCTGCTTCTTCCATTCGCCGAAACTCTTGCCGTAGTAAGCCTTCTGGGCCTTGGTCTCGTCGTAGTAGCAGTTGTAGTCCATATCCACATCGGCCTTATCCCATGCTCCCTTGAAGATATCGCCCTGGTTGACGAGGATGATATTGTGCTTGAGCGTCATCGAACGGTGGTTCTCCTTGCGCGTAAGCTGTATCTGCTGCAGGATGCTGTTGGCGAAAATATTGTTTTCGACCACGTTGTCCTTGCCATAGTGCTGATGCAGGCCGCCACTCTTGCAGCGGTACACCAGATTGTCGCGCATCACGATGCCGGTGCTGCCCTCATCCATATAGAGGCCCCATCCGCCGTAGTCATAAGAGTAGACATCGTGGATAACATTACGCTCTACACGCGTTCCGGGCGATACACCAAGGGTATAGACGGCGCCCATGTCGGAGAGCATGCCCCATCCCAAGTGGTGGATATGATTATAGGCTATCAGATTGTCTACCGAGGGACTCGCTGTGTAGCCCCACACCCATCCCACAGATACGCCCGAGTAGCGCATGTCGGCTATCTCGTTGTGGGTAACGCGGTTGTGGGCCGTATGGAGGAGCACCACACCACCGGCACAGGGGAAGAGCAGGCCGCCATGACGGATGATGTTGTTGTCGATGACAGTTCCGCTCGTCACCCGATGGCTGTTGGGATCGAGGATGCCGTAACCCACCTTGATACCACCGGCTCCCAAATCATAGAGCAGGCTATGGCGTACCACGTTGTCTCTGCTGTCGTGTCTAATCCAGATGCCATAGTTGCCGGTGTGGCAAATCTCGCAGTTGTCGATCACGATGCGGTCAGCATAATCCATCTCAATCGTAGCCTCGATGCCGGCAGCGGCCTGCCCCGGCGGCACTCCCTGCTTAGGTGTGTAGTAAGCGGTATGGGTAAAGCAGAGATTGCGGAAGGTCTTGTCGCTCACCCGCTGGCTTGGAGTTCCCTTGATTTCCACGATTTGGCTCAACACGGGTGCATAAACCTCGGCTGTCTCCATCTCCTCGCCCGGCAGGGGGATATAGAGCAGCGTACCGTCACGGTCGAGGAACCACTCGCCGGGCGCGTCGAGTGCCCCACGGAAGTTTTCGAGGAAGTATCGGGTATTCTTGGTGATAGGATTCCAAGGCTTCTGTCCTTTTCCTGTGGAATAGAAGCGACCGGAATCGGGCTCGGCATAAAGGAGGAAGGAGCGCGAGTCGTCCCACTTGAAGTAATAGGTAGCCAGAATGTCGGTGATTTCGGTCTCCGACAGTCCGCGCAACGTGGACAGATGCTCCGGACGGGTCATCATCTTCTGCGAAGCCAGCGGCTGGATGCGCTCCCCATTCTTTACCTCGACGTGTTCGCGCATGTCATCGAGCTTAAACCACTTCTCATTGGGTGTCCTTGCCCTCACAGCGCGCCGACCGTTGACATACAACTGCTCGAAGCGCCATTTATACCTCACCACTTGAGGCACATGGCAGCGCCACCAGCCCTCGGGAGTGCGCTCCCAACCCGTGAGACGGATGCCGCCGCTGATGACAGGCTTTTCCTCGCCATCGCCCACAAACACCATCGGCCTGTTGTCGGCAGCGGTGAGCACGATGGGATCCTGCAAGGCATAGACTCCCTTGGCAAAATGGATGTAAGCGGTATCGCCTGCGGGCAGGTTGCGCGCCTTGACGATGGCTTCACGAATGTCGTCGGTCTTGGCGACGGTGAAGTGATGGCGCTTGGCGGTGGTCTGGGCATGAGATGCCAACCCTGCTGCCGCCATCAGCAGGATAAGAAATTGTTTTTGTATCATAGTTTTAACATGAATATATTTTTTTACATTGCACATAGTAGTAGCCGACACAGGCTATCTCCTCTACAAAAATAGGCAAAAATTCTCATTTCCAACCTGTTTCGCCCCTAAAATTAGGTTTCTTTAAGGGCAAAACAGCTCCACCCTCTACCCTGCCAGCCGTTTACGCAACAGTCTGAGTACAAAGAAATAGGCGGGAACGAGGAAGAGGTCGGCCGCAATCCATGCCACAGGGTCACCGAAGCTGACTCCGGTGAAGTGAAAGGCCGGAACCAGCCACAGGCTCACGCCACATCGGGCCACCATCTCCATCACGCCGCTGAGCATGCTCAGGTTGCTGAAGCCCAAACCCTGGATGGAGTAGCGCAGGATGCACAACACGCCCAGTACGGCATAGAAATAATTGTTGATACGCATAAACTGGGCGGCGTGTTCTACAATCTCCTCGCCGCCACGGTCTACAAACACCCACATCAGGGTATCGGCTAACGGATAGATGATGAGGAATGTGAGTACGCTGTAAACCAGCACGATACGCAGGGAGGCACGCACGCCGGCCGACACGCGGTCGAGCCGCTTGGCACCCACATTCTGACCACAGTAGGTGGCCATGGCCACGCCCACATTCTCGAAGACACAGGTGAAGAGGTACTTGATGCGCATCGAGGCTGTGAATGCCGCCACACAGGTGGTGCCCAGCGCATTGTTGGCACTCTGCAGCATGATGATGCCTATGCCGGTGATGGAAAACTGCATGCCCATCGGTATGCCGGTGCCCAAGAGGCGGCCCGTCATGCGGTCGTGGTAGTCCCACTCATGGCCTACAGGAATGAGCAGCTGCAGATGTCGGCGGATGTACAAGGCACACAGCACGGCAGCAAAGGTCTGGGCGATGAGCGTGGCGATGGCTGCCCCGGCCACCCCCATGCCGAGCACGAGGACGAACCCCAAATCGAGCAGGATATTGAGCAGGGAAGAGGCGATGAGGAAATAAAACGGCTGGCGCGAGTTGCCCAAGGCACGGATAAAGCCGGACAACAGATTGTAGGCCATGGTGAAAGGAATGGCCAGGAAGTTGACTAACAGGAAAATGTAAGCCTCGGCGAAGATGTCGGCCGGCGTATTGACCACCGTCAGTATCTTCCGGCACAAGAGAGAGGTTATCAGGGTGATGACAGCGGCCAAGACCACGGCAATGCGCAGCGAAGAGGCCACGTAGGCACGCATCTTGGAAAAGTCCTTGGCTCCAAACGACTGGGCTACGGGGATGGCGAAACCCGCGCACGACCCATTGCAAAAGCCCATGATGAGAAACATGACCGACGAACTGGCACCCACGGCGGCCAAGGCACCCACGCCCACACAGCGGCCTACGATGACCGCATCGATCACCAAGTAGAGTTGTTGCAGGATGTAGCCCAGGATGAGGGGAAAGGCAAAGCGCACGATACTCTTGGCCGGTGCGCCTGTGGTCATATCGGTGGTGTGGCTCATAGGTGGTCAGGGGTTACGGGCGGGCGGCATCGGCAAGCAGGGTGCTGATGGCTTGCATCTTCTGCCGGCGACTCATGGAAAATGTATCGCTATGACGGTCTACATAATCGTACAGACTGTAAGCTTTCTCGTACAGCATCAGGCAGAGCGGAGCCTGCTTGTACGATGCCTCGGTATAGAGCAGTTCGGCCAAGATACCCAACCGCTCGATACGCTCGTCGTCGGGCCATGTGTCATGCGCATAGGTCATGGTCTCGGCTACCGACAGATTGCGCAGCAGGGCATAATCGCCCACATACTGGCGGTAGAGTTCGGCCATTTCGCGGTCACGCTTCTCGTCGTCGTGCTGCTTCTCCAAAAAATTGGCCAACGCCCGGGCAAACTCTTGTATCATCCGTAAAAAATAATCTCTCTGTAACATGCGCTATCGTGCTGAATATAAACCGGTTTTCACTCCTCGTTTCTCGCCTCTGACGGTGCCTAAGACGACTGTCTGATACGCTCCACATACTCCCACAGCCGTCTGTAAAACGGATGGCGGGTCATGGTCTCCCTGTCGCCGATGATGATGAGCTTCATCCGCGCCCGGGTGATGGCCACATTCATGCGCCGCAGGTCGCGGAGGAACCCAATCTGCCCCTCATCGTTGGACCTGACGAGCGAGATGAGCACCACGTCGCGCTCCTGGCCTTGGAACCCGTCTACCGTGTTGACAGTGATGAGATGCCGGTAAGGCTTAAAAAAACTGCGTTGCTTCACCTGACTGCGCAGGTACTGCACCTGGGCGCGGTAGGGGGAGATGATGGCCACGTCGATGTGCTCGTCGAGGATGCGCTGTCGCCCTATCTTGGTGAGATACTCCTGCAGCCGGTCGAGCGTATAGTGGGCCTCGCCCCGGTTGATGCGGCCGAAGGTATCGCCCACAAACTGTTCCCGGCACGGCTCGGCTTCACTCTCGTCGGTGGGCAGCGCCTCGGGTACAATCCACTCTATCGGATGATCATAGTCGAGCACGCCCCGATGGCTCACTTGCGGTGCCGACTCCACCTGCCCTTCATAAAACCACTCGCTGGAGAAACGCATGATCTGCTCGTTCATGCGATACTGCATGCGGAGCAGCGTCACCACCTCGGGATGCGTTGCCACGATGCGCTCCATGAGCGTGATGCCAAGTCCCCCCTTGAGTGCGGCCATGCTCTTGACCGTAGGAGGCAACTGGCAATGGTCGCCTGCAAACACCACACGCGACACCCGCCGCATGGGAATCCAGCATGCCGCCTCCAAGGCTTGCGCCGCCTCGTCCACAAAGAGCGTGGCAAACCGCTGTCCGTCGAGCAGCGGCGAGGCAGAGCCGGCCAGCGTGCAGGCGATGACCCGAGCATCGGCAAACAGTGCGCCACGGATGCGCAGCTCCAGTTCGGTGGCGCGCTCCTTGAGCCGCACCATCTTCTGGTGCCAGCCCTCTGTGCGCCCCTTGCGCTGTCCACGCAGGTCTCGTATGGCCTTGCGCAGCGCCCATAGTTGGGGATAGTCGGGATGAGCCTCGAACCGGCGCTCGTAAGTGAACGAGAGCATCTTGTCGTTGACCTTGGTGGGATTGCCTATCCGCAACACTGCCACGCCGCGGTCCACCAACCGCTCCGAAATCCAGTCTACCGCCATGTTGCTCTGAGCGCAGACCAGCACCTGACTCTCGCGACGGAGTGTCTCGTAGATAGCTTCTACCAGCGTGGTGGTCTTCCCCGTGCCGGGAGGGCCATGTACCACGGCCACATCCTTGGCCCGGAGCACCTCGTTGACCGCCCTCTCTTGCGTGGCGTTGAGCCACGGCATACGGATGGGGGCGAAGGTGAACCGTGCCGCCGGCATGTGCGTGTAGAAGAGGTCGCGCAGATAGGCCAACCGGTCGCCCTTTGCAGCGGCCACTCGGTCGAGGGCGCTGAACATGAGCCGATAGCTGGTCTCGTCAAAGTAGAGCTGTACGCCCACCGGATCGGTAGCTGCCGCAATGTCGGCCGTGCGCCCGTTGTCGGGCACGGTCACCACCATGCGGTCGCCATCGGCATAGCTCACCATGCCTGTAAATCCGAAGTAGTGAATCTGCTGTTTGTCCGGTCGCCCCTCGGCAGTGGAAATACGGAAGAAAACGACGGGGCGTCCGTACTCGAAATTGTGCGAAATATCTTCATCCGCCGTGCGGAATATCTCTACCGCCCGCTGGTTGAGCGAGTTGTAGTAGCTCTTCCCCACGCGGATAGGAAACCATGCGTCGCCCCTTTTCACTTGGCGTGCCACTCCCTTGGCCTCAGACTGCCGCCTGAAAGCCTCTTTCTCTGCTGCATACTCTATCTGGAGCAGCAACCGCTGCTGTTGCAGCGCCTGTATAGGGGATGACTGTGCCATATTGCTTAGTGCAGAAGAACAATAATGATAGCTATCATACAGGCTTACCAGAACCATTTGGCCCTGCTATCACTATCAATACAGGCTTCGCTTCTTCCACGGTCTTTATTTTTGGAATAGCGTAGGATTCTTTGCCTTAAATGCTGCCAATGCCTTACGGGCTGAAAGCACATATTGGAGATGGTAACGGCGGTGGGCTGCTTCACCTTTGATACGTGCATCCTCTGCGGCCTCCCTCATCAACTGGGAAAGAATTTCGTCAGAAGGCTCCTCCATGCTGGTCAATTTGTATGTATCAATGCTATACTTCGTCATTTGCCTGAAATTTTGACAACAAAAATACGAATTAATTTCGTGACCATTGCATTTTACCTCACTAAATTATTATTTTTTTATTCCCAAAACCACTAATTCGCCTTCACCCCGATGCTGGCACTTCGGACAACTGCCAACGATAGAAAACGTAAAGGTGGCGTTTAGGAGGCATAAACGTGGCATTTACGATGGCTAAATGCGGCATTTAGCCGCGACATACGTATCGACTACCATTGTTATGGCCTGCATCTATACGTGTGCCATGCGCCCGAGGCATGCCGATTCTTACTGTCCTCAAAACCGGGTGAAAACCATTGGGGAAGCGGACAATAATTAAAAAAAGTGAAAAAAGATGTATTAATAAGGTGTAAGCAATTCTTTTTGCCTACTTTTGCGCTTCAAATAACGTACATTACTGAGATATGCAAGACAACTTAGTGATAGTGGAGAGCCCTGCAAAGGCCAAAACCATCGAGAAATTTTTAGGCAAGGACTTCAAGGTGATGTCCAGTTTCGGCCATATCAGAGACCTGAAGAAGCGGACACTAAGCATCGACGAGAAGACGATGGAGCCCGATTATGAGATACCTGAGGAAAAGAAAAAACTGGTAAGCGAGCTCCGCAAGAGTGTCAAGGCAGCCAAGAAGGTATGGCTGGCTTCCGATGAGGACCGCGAGGGAGAGGCCATCAGCTGGCATCTGTGCGAGGTGCTCGGGCTGGACGAGGACAATACCAGCCGCATCGTGTTCCACGAAATCACCAAACCGGCCATCTTGGAGGCTATCCAGCATCCACGCCATATAGACATGAACCTGGTGAACGCCCAACAGGCCCGCCGCGTGCTCGACCGTATCGTCGGCTTCAAGCTGTCGCCCGTATTGTGGCGCAAGGTGAAGCCCGCACTCTCAGCCGGGCGTGTGCAGAGCGTGGCGGTGAGACTCATCGTGGAGCGCGAGCGCGAGATACAGCAGTTCAGGAGCGAGCCCTACTACCGCGTGAGCGCTGTCTTCACCACCGATGGCAACGACGGCACACCCACTGAGGTAAAAGCTGAGCTTGACAAGCGCTTTGCCACCCACGAAGAGGCGCTCGACTTCCTCAATAGATGTCAGGAAGCGGGATTCAAGGTGGCATCGGTCACCCGCAAACCCCTCAAGCGCATGCCGGCACCCCCCTTCACCACCTCTACGTTGCAGCAGGAGGCCGCACGCAAGCTCGGCTTCACGGTGACGCAGACCATGATGGTGGCACAGCACCTCTACGAAAACGGACGCATCACCTACATGCGTACCGACAGTGTGAATCTCTCGGCACTGGCCATCAACACGAGCAAGGATGAGATAAGCCGCCTGTGGGGCAAGGAGTACAGCCGTCCGCGCAAGTACCAGACCCACTCGAAGGGCGCACAAGAGGCACACGAGGCCATCCGACCCACCTTTATGGCAGATGCTGAGATAGAAGGCACGCTGCAGGAGCGCCGACTGTACGACCTGATATGGAAACGCACCATCGCCTCGCAAATGGCTGAGGCCGAGATAGAGAAGACCACGGTGACGATAGACATCGACGGCGAGGAGGAACGCTTCATCGCCAACGGCGAGGTGGTGACTTTCGACGGATTCCTGAAAGTGTACCGCGAATCGACCGACGACGAGGACAACGGCGAGGAGGCAGAGCACCTGCTGCCCGCACTCAAGAGCGGCGACAGACTCGTCAGCAAGGAGATTGTCTCTACCGAGCGCTTCTCGCAGGGACCCATCCGCTATACCGAAGCGAGCCTGGTGAAGAAACTGGAAGAACTGGGCATCGGACGCCCGTCGACCTACGCACCTACCATCTCGACCATCCAGCAGCGCGAATACGTGCAGAAGGGTGACAAGAAGGGAGAGGAGCGCACCATCGCCATCGATACGCTCAAGGGTGCCAAGATTGTGTCGAAAACCAAGAAAGAGACTGCCGGTAAGGAGAAAGGCAAACTGCTGCCGACCGACATCGGACTCGTGGTCAACGACTTCCTGATGGATAACTTCCCCGAAATCATGGACTACAACTTCACCGCACGGGTGGAGGAGCAGTTTGACAAGATCGCGGAAGGCAAAGAGCAGTGGACACAGATGATGAAGGGATTCGACACCGCCTTTACCCCGACGGTGGACAAGGTGATGAACGCCCGTTCGGAGCACAAGGCCGGCGAGCGCCTGCTGGGTACCGACCCGGCCACCGGCAAACCGGTATATGTAAAGATAGGCCGCTTCGGACCGGTGGTGCAGATTGGCACCGCCGACGACAAGGAGAAGCCACGATTTGCCCAATTGCCGACCGACAAGAGCATGGAGAGCCTGACGCTGGACGAGGCGCTGGAGCTGTTTAAGCTGCCCCGCACCATCGGAGAGTACGAGGGCAAGCAGGTAAGCGTGGGTGCCGGACGGTTTGGCCCCTATGTGTACCACGATAAGAAGTATGTATCGATACCCAAGGGCGAGGATCCGATGGCGATAACCATTGAGCGCGCCATCCAACTGATAGACGACAAGCGCGAACAGGAGCAGCAGCGCCACATCAAGAGCTTCGAGGAAGATGCGAAGATGGAAGTGCTCAACGGACGGTTCGGTCCTTACATCGCTTACGACGGAAAGAACTACCGCATGCCGAAACCGCTGCACGAACGGGCTGCCGAGCTCACCTATGCAGAGTGCAAGGAAATCATAGAGAAGGCTCCCGAGCCCAAGCCCCGCAAGAAGAGATGAAGCAGGGGCGCATCATACTCATAGGATATATGGGTGCCGGCAAGACGACGCTGGGCAAGGCGCTGTCGAAAGCGCTGGACATCCCGTTCTACGACCTCGACTGGTATATCGAAAACCGCATGCACAGAACCATCAAGCAGCTTTTCGACGAGCGGGGTGAAGAGGGATTCCGAAAAATAGAGCATGCCATGCTGCACGAGGTGGCAGAATTTGAGAATGTCATCATCAGCTGCGGCGGCGGCACGCCCTGCTTCTACGACAACATGGCGTATATGAACCGTCAGGGCGAAACGGTGTACCTGAAAGCCTCGCCCGAGGTGCTGCATGCACACCTGAAGATGGGAAAGACCGTCAGGCCGCTGCTCCTGAACAAGACACCCGAAGAGGTGGATGCCTTTATCAGGGAACAACTGCGCCTGCGCGAACCTTATTACATACAGGCCAAGCATGTATTGGATGTCAATATCATGGATGATTTCAACAAAATAAACTTATCAGTAGCATCACTAAGAACACAACTGGGCTTATGAAGAAGTGGAACATAGAAGACTCGAAGGAACTCTACAACATCAACGGTTGGGGAGCTTCTTATTTTAACATCAACGACGAAGGCAATGTCTACGTGTCGCCGTACAAGGACGACTCGCGGATAGACCTGCGTGAGATTATTGACGAGCTTTCGCTGAGAGACGTCACGCCTCCCGTATTATTGCGCTTCCCCGATATCCTCGACAACCGTATCGAGAAGACTGCCAGCTGTTTCAAGAAGGCGGCAGAGGAGTATCAGTACAAGGCAGAGAACTTTATCATCTACCCGATCAAGGTAAACCAGATGCAGCCGGTGGTGGAGGAAATCATCTCTCACGGCCGTAAGTTTAACCTGGGACTCGAAGCGGGTTCCAAGCCCGAGCTCCATGCCGTGATTGCTGTCCAATGCCAGAGCGATTCGCTCATCATCTGCAACGGTTACAAGGACCAGAGCTACATCGAACTGGCCCTGCTGGCCCAGAAGATGGGGAAACGTATCTTTATCGTGGTGGAAAAACTCAACGAGCTCGACACCATCGCCAAGGCTGCCAAGAAACTCAACGTGAAACCCAACCTCGGCATCCGTATCAAACTGGCTTCGAGCGGCTCGGGGAAATGGGCAGAGAGCGGAGGCGATGCCTCGAAGTTTGGACTCACCAGCTCAGAACTGCTGCAAGCCCTGAAGATTCTCGACGAAAAGGGGCTGCACGACAGCCTGCGCCTCATCCACTTCCACATCGGCAGCCAAATCACCAAGATCCGCCGCATCCAGACGGCTCTGAGAGAGGCCGCCCAATTCTACATCAACCTCCACAAGATGGGTTACAACGTAGACTTCGTCGATTGCGGCGGCGGCTTGGGCGTAGACTACGACGGCACACGCTCATCAAGCAGTGAGAGTTCTGTAAACTACTCTATCCAGGAGTATGTCAACGACTGCGTGTACACCTTTGTCGATGCGGCCAACAAGAACAACATCAACCACCCCAATATCATCACCGAGAGCGGACGTTCGCTCACGGCACACCACTCGGTGCTGGTCATCGACGTGCTCGAGACAGCCAGCCTGCCCGAGATGCCCGAAGAATTTGAGGCCAAAGAGACCGACCACCAACTGGTGAAGGACCTCTACGAGATCTGGGACAACCTGAACCCGCGTACCATGCTCGAAGACTGGCACGATGCAGAACAAATACGCGACGAGGCATTGGAACTGTTCTCGCATGGCATCGTGGATCTGAAGACCAGGGCCGAGATTGAGAGCATGTACTGGAGCGTTTGCCACGAGATCAACACGCTCGCCAAGACGATGAAGCACGTTCCCGAAGAGCTTCGCAACCTTGACAAGCTGCTGGCCGACAAGTATTTCTGCAACTTCTCCCTTTTCCAAAGCCTGCCCGACTCCTGGGCCATCGACCAGCTGTTTCCCATCATGCCGATTCAGCGTCTCGAGGAGCGTCCGACCCGCAACGCCACCTTGCAGGACATCACCTGCGACTCCGACGGCAAGATAGCCAATTTTGTAAAGGGCGGCCAAATCTCTCATGTGCTCCCGCTGCACCAGTTGCGCCGCAACGAGCCTTACTATCTGGGCGTATTCCTCGTGGGAGCTTACCAAGAGATTCTTGGAGATATGCACAATCTCTTTGGAGACACCAACGCTGTACACATCAGTGTCAAAGACGGCAAGTATCATATCGACCAGATTTTCGACGGCGAGACCGTGGAGGAGGTACTCGACTACGTACAATACAATCCTAAGAAACTGGTGCGCCAACTGGAAATTTGGGTGACCAAGAGTGTCAAACAAGGGAAAATATCGCTGGAGGAAGGCAAGGAATTCCTGTCCAATTACCGCTCCGGACTTTACGGATACACTTATCTTGAATAACGATGAAAGAGCAAATAACCGTCGTTAAGGTGGGCGGTGCCATCGTGGAGGACGAGACACTGCTCGACCAGTTTTTAGACAACTTCTGCGCCATTGAGGGAAAGAAGGTTTTGGTACACGGCGGAGGACGACGGGCCACCAAGGTGGCTGCCTCCCTCGGCATAGAGACCACGATGGTAAACGGCCGGCGCATCACCGATGCCGCTACCCTCGACGTGGTGACAATGGTCTATGGCGGCCTGGTCAACAAGAACATCGTCGCGCGGCTTCAGACACGGGGTGTCAACGCACTCGGAATGACCGGTGCCGACGGCAACATCATCAAGGCGCACCGCAGACCCGTCAAAGAGGGCATCGATTATGGCTTTGTGGGCGATGTGGACACGGCAGACGGCCAGATGCTGGCTGTCTTGGCAGAGGCTCAGGTCGTCCCTGTCATCGCCCCGCTTACCCACGACGGCGCAGGACACCTGCTCAACACCAATGCCGACACCATTGCCAGTACCGTGGCCAAGGCACTGGCTCCCCTCTACGACGTCACACTCATCTATACCTTTGAGAAAAAGGGCGTGTTGCGCAATCCTGACGACGAAGAGAACCTGATACCGGTCATTACCCACCGCCTTTTTACGGAGTATGTAGCCGACGGCACCATCTCGGGCGGCATGATTCCGAAAGTGGAAAACGCGCTTGCCGCCATCGATGCCGGCGTAGGCAAAGTCATCATCACTCTGGCCACCGCCATCGATGGGAATCACGGCACCGTAATTAAATAAACGTTAAAAAAACGATTTTTACACCCGTACCGCTGTAACTTTCGCTTCCCCCCAAACGTCATTTAAGCAGATAGACAGATGAAAAAGATCAGCTTCCGGAACGATGTACTGCCGCTAAAGAATGCTCTCTATCGGCTGGCGCTTCGGATTACGCTCAACAGAGAGGAAGCCGAGGATATCGTACAGGACACCCTGATCAAAGTCTGGAACAAACGCGAAAGCTGGGACGAAATAGACTCGATAGAAGCGTTCAGCCTGACCATCTGTAAGAATCTTGCACTCGACCATCTCAAGCGGTCGTCACGCCAAACCAGTCAGATAGGAGGCGCGGCAGAAGAGAAACCCGATGGTTCGTCCTCTCCGTACGAGCAGATGCTGCACAAAGACAGGATGACACTGATTCGCAGACTGGTCGATGCACTTCCAGAGAAACAACGGTGCTGCATGCAGCTCCGCGATTTTGAAGGAAAACCCTATAAAGAGATAGCTGAGATTATGGAAATCAGCGAGGAACAGGTAAAGGTAAACATCTTCCGGGCCCGCCAAGCTATCAAACAAAGGTTTAAACAACTCGACAATTATGGACTATAGATACATCAGACAACTATTAGAGCGCTACTGGAAGTGCGAGACCACGCTGGAGGAGGAGAAAATCCTGCGCACTTTCTTCGGCCAGAAGGATGTTCCTGCTGACCTGCTGCCCTATAGAGACCTGTTTGCGTATGAGGCAGAAGAGGTAGAGGCCGATGTATTGGGCGACGATTTTGACGAAAGGATGCTGGCCATCGTCGAAGAGCCCCAGCAGGTGAAGGCACGGGTAATCACCATGCCGCAACGGTTGAAACCGCTCTTCAAGGCTGCCGCCGTGGTAGCGATTGTCATCACCCTGAGCAATGCCATCCAGATGTCGTTTGACACCCCCAACGAGCCCATCGGCAACTTGAGCGGTTACGACTATACCCGGATGCAGCACGGTGTTTCGGTTGCCAAGGCCGACTCGGCCACCATCGACACGATGAAGCAGAGCAGCCTGCAGTCTGAGACCAATAGGCCGTATATGAAGTAGATATTTCTATGCTTTCTCTATAAAATCATGTTTAGTAAAACAAAAAAAAACGAAACTGTGAAGTTTCAATTCTCTCAAATTTTTCATAACATACTAACGTAGAAATGGGGATGCTGCTCGATGGAGAGTGGGCATCCCCATACTTTTTTCAGGCAGGCAGCCATGCAAAAGGTTAAAAAATGGTGGGCTACCGGCAAAAAGTGGTTCCCGAGACAGGCTTCCCAACACATTTTTCGTAACTTTGCAGCATATATTAATCATGTACAGAAACACTATGAGAAAAGCTATCTGTCTGCTTGTGCTGTGCCTGATGGGCATCAGAGCACTGGCCATCCAAGTTTCCGCCGCCTTTGCTGGTTCGTCCACCATCGAGTATGCCAAGTCCGAGGCCGTGCGCTTGGGCAACGCCCTCCAAGCCACCGCCGGCACAACCCACAACCCACTGTCGTTCACCTTCCGTTACAAGAAAGCCTACGCCGCGACCGGAACCTTTGCCTACAACTGCGACCGCAAGCTGCATGTCACCCTCACAGCGGCAGACCCCATCGGCATCTTACACGCCCTCTACACCTTTTGCGAGGATGCCGGTGCCATCTTCGACATTACCGGCACCACCCTGCCCGACCACGTAGACTGGAGCCGTGTGGCCGGACGCAAGCGCGTGGTTACGCCGCACGTGAGATGGCGCGGAATCAGGCAGCACGTCAACTTCCCGATGGACATCTCGTCTTATCCCATCAGTCAGGTACGCACCTATCTCGAGAACATGGTGCGCATGCGGTTCAACAAGCTCACCATACACAGCTATCCCATGCAGTGGTACGAGGAAGATGTGACCGGCGAGACCCACTATGCAGGCCAATTCTTCTATGGCAACAAGCACCACTTCGGCCACGCGCCGTTCCTGAAACAGATAGCCACCCTCAACGATTCGATATTCTGCATTCCCGAGGCCGAAGCCGTGTACGATTCGCCCCGCCAATGCAGCCAAGTGGCCATCCGCTGGATGCAGCAGCTCATGCAAGAGGCCAAACGGCTCGGACTGCGCATCCAGTTGTCGTTTGAACCGCGCACCTACACCGTGGAGCAGACGGCCCGTCTGGCCCACAAGCTCATCGACACCTACCCATTGGTGGACGACCTGGAACTGATGACCGAGGAGACGGGCGGATGGGGTGCCGCCTGCACCGACAAGGAGGTGACCAGCACGCTCACCCGATGGTTTGGCCCCGAGATTCTGACCGACACCCTCGTGACGCGCGTCATTGCGCCACGCCAGAACGACCTTGCCTACCTCTACGCCCAGATCGGCACCATCCAAGCCACCATCCACCAGCTCGAAGCCGACCCCGACTTCAGCCCGGGTGGCCGCACCCTGAAGGCCGGCATCTACTGCAGCGTGGGCAAGTACATCGAGGCCGTCTACCATCTGGCCCGCCGCTCGCTGCCCGACCACTACATCGCTGTCATGCCCTCGCATGGCAGTGAGGGTACCGCACAGGCTTTCGGCAACTTCATCCGCACGCGCGAAGACCTCGCCCACACCGAACTGTACTCATGGATAGAGTTTGACGGACTGATGTACCAGCAGCAGAATGCCATCCACGGTATCGGTGCCCTGCTCCAACAGATGGACAGCCTCAACAACGGTGCCCAGCTACACTCGCTCCTGTTCAACCACTGGCGCACGGCAGAAAACCGCACCACCTTCCGCTACGCCGCCGAGACCACCCTCGGCCCCACCGTGATGCCCGACCCCTTCTACCAAGCCTACACCACCCGACTGGGCATAGCCGATACCGACACCTATGGCCGCGCCATGCACCTCATAGACCAAGCCGACCAGTTCTCCAAAGACAAGCTCGGCAACATCGGATTCTGCTGGGTGGGCGCATGGCGCAACGGCGGTTCCTATACATGGATGAATCCCGACCACATAGCCCACTGCTCGCAGCTCTACGTGCAGGCCGGCAAACTGATAGCCAAACTCTATGGCGAGGCGACCACATCCCCGGCACGCACCTACCTCGAACTGCTGGGCAACCGTGTGCTCTGCTCCTCACTCTATATGGACGCCTTCCGAGAAGCTACCGCCATCCGCACCATCCACAAGGATGCCGATGGACAGGTGCCGCCCGAAGAACGACAAAAAGCCGTGGAAATCTGCAACCATGCGCTGCTGGGATTTGAGCGATACATGCAGACCTACGCCCGTCTGCTGCCCGACCGGGGCAGCGAAGGCACCGTCATGAGCGTATGGTTCTCGCCCATGCGCGGCCTGCGCATCCTCCGCAGCCAGTGGGGCGGCACGCCGCTCGACGAACCCGCCCACAGCGACCGCCCGCTCGACGAACCGCCGCTCCCCATCTTCTATGAGTGAGACGGGCGCTGATTCCGACGCACGTGTTTTTAAACAATTTAAGGTAAAATAATTTCGTACGCTCGGATATTATCCGTACATTTGCGCCCGATGAATGGCATCAGACAGATTATAATAGGTGTATGGGCGCTCTGCACGGCGCTGCCCTTGTCGGCACAGACACATGCCGGCAAGGACGTGAAGCCCGAAGACAAGCGGGTGGACATGCAGCGGGCCACCTTCGAGCCGACGGTCAAGGTGGGCAAGGTGCTGCTGGGCACCGACTCCATCCAGTACGTGGAACTCAACAACATCTACGTCTATCCCACACCCACTTTCAAGAACGAGCGGCAACGGGCCAAGTACAACAGATTGGTGTACAACATCAAGAAGGTGCTGCCCATCGCCAAGGAGTGTCGTGCCATCATCCTCGAAACCTACAACTATCTGGAGACTTTGCCCAACAAGGAGGCTCGCGACCGGCACATGAAGCGCGTGGAGCAATGTATCAAGGAGGAATACACCCCCCGCATGAAGAAATTGACCTACCAGCAGGGCAAGCTCCTCATCAAACTCATCTACCGTGAGTGCAACTCGTCGTCATACAATCTCATCCAAGCCTTCTTCGGGCAAGCCCGTGCCGGCGTGTACCAAGCCTTTGCCTGGCTCTTCGGTGCCAGCCTGCGCAAGGAGTACGATCCTAACGGCGTAGACCGCCTCACCGAGCGCATCGTACGGCAGATAGAGAGCGGCCAGTTGTAACCCTCACTCCCACTACCACCGTTGCGCATCGTAAACGTGGCATTTAGCCATCGTAAATGCCATGATTAGCGCCGTAAAGATGGCCTTTAGGATTGTAAAGATGGCCTTTACCCCAAATCGGTGTTTCATTTCTTACTGACAGATTTGAGGGTTAAAAATTGGTCAAAATGACAGCAATGGTGGGCAAGTGAGGCAGAAAAAACGAGAAAAGTGGTTGTAATTTTTTGAAATACAAGTATTTTCATGTAATTTTGCAAGCTAAATATGAACGAATCATCATCAATGAAGATACTTGTAACGGGCGCGAGCGGCTTTATCGGCAGTTTTATCGTTGAAGAAGCACTCCGCCGAGGCATGGAAACATGGGCAGCCGTGCGCCCATCGAGTTCCAGACGCTATCTCGCAGACCCGCGCATCCATTTCATATCACTCGATTTCTCCTCGCAACAAAACATAGAGGAGACACTGGCCGACCACCACTTCGACTACGTGGTGCATGCAGCCGGCCTGACCAAGTGCCTGCATCCCGAAGACTTCTACGAGGTCAACACCGAGGGTACCAAGCGGTTGGTCCATGCGCTGCTCAACCTGCAGATGCCCATCCACAAGTTTGTGTACCTGAGTTCGCTCAGCGTATTTGGCGCCATCAAGGAGCAGCAGCCCTATCAGGAGATTACAGAGGACGACTTCCCCAAACCCAACACCGCCTATGGCAAGAGCAAGCTCAAGGCAGAGCGCTTCATCGAGTCCATTGGCAATAGTTTCCCCTACGTGATCCTGCGCCCTACAGGCGTTTACGGCCCCAGGGAGAAAGACTATTTCCTCATGGCCAAATCTATCAAGGGCCATCTGGACTTCTCGGTGGGTTTCAGGCGACAGGACATCACCTTCGTCTATGTCAAGGATCTGGTGCAGGCCATCTTCCTCACCTTCGACCACGGCATGAACGGGCGCAAGTATTTTCTCAGCGACGGCAAGGTGTACCAGTCGAGCGACTTCAGCCGTCTGATCCACAAAGCGTTGGGACGTCCGTGGTGGATACGCATCAAGGCACCCGTGTGGCTGCTGCATATCGTGACCACGTGTGGCGAATGGGCAAGCCGCATGACGGGCAAGGTGACCGCGCTCAACAACGACAAGTACCATATCCTGCGCCAACGCAACTGGCGTTGCGACGTAGAGCCGGCTATGGACGAACTGGGGTATCATCCACACTACGATCTGGAGCGCGGCGTGGCAGAGACCATCAGCTGGTATAAACAAGAAGGGTGGCTGTAGGCTGTCCTGAGAAATATCGGATTAGGTTTTGAAGCAGATTATCGACATTTTCAAGATAGAGAAGAAGCCCCATAGGGGACTGATGGCATTCGAATGGGTGGTCATGGGCTATCTCGCGCTCACGCTCCTCATCGTTCTCTTTGCCTATACCAAGATAGAGAATCCCGAATCCATGATTTGGGGGCGCGCACGGGTCGTGGCCATGACAGCAGCACTATGGGCTGTGTACCGCTTCGTGCCGTGCCGCTTCACCATGATGGTGAGGGTGGTGGCACAGATATCACTGCTGGCGTGGTGGTACCCCGACACGTACGAGATCAACCGCCTGCTGCCCAATCTCGACCACCATTTCGCGGCTTGGGAGCAAGCCCTGTTTGGCTGTCAGCCGGCCCTGACGTTTGCAGCGCAATGGCCGTCGGCCATAGTGAGCGAACTGATGAGTCTGGGCTATGCCGCGTATTATCCGCTGATAGGAGTGGTGGTCTTCGCGTACTTCTTCCGGCACTACGAAGAGTTCACGCAGTGCGCATTTGTTATCATCGCCTCGTTCTTCGCCTATTACATCGTCTTCGACCTGCTCCCTGTGGTGGGCCCCACCTTTTATTATAAGGCGGTAGGGCTCGATGAGATTGCCCGAGGCTCGTTTCCCGCCTTGGGCGACTATTTCAACCATCACCAAGACTGTCTCCCCACCCCGGGCTATACCGACGGTCTGTTCTATCACTTGGTAGAAGATGCCAAGGCGGCCGGCGAGCGCCCCACCGCAGCGTTTCCCAGTTCGCACGTGGGGGTCTCCACGGTGTGCATGATGCTGCTCTGGCGGGTGCGCAGCTACCGTCTGTGCTGGTGCCTCATGCCCATCTACGTGCTGCTCTGTCTGGCCACAGTCTACATACAGGCCCACTACGTGATCGATGCAGTGGCCGGACTGGTATCGGGCGTGGCCCTGTATTACGCCACATTGGCGGCTGCCGGCGCTTGGCACCGCCCCTCCCACACGAAACATCATTCCTAAATATATGAAACAACTATATATAGAGACCTACGGTTGCCAGATGAACGTGGCAGACTCGGAGGTGGTGGCCTCCATCATGCAGATGGCCGGCTACGAACTGTGCGATGACGAGACCCTGGCCGATGCCATCTTCCTCAACACGTGCAGCATACGCGAGAATGCGGAGAACAAGATCTACAACCGGCTCGACACCCTGCATGCGGAGCGCAAAAAGGGGCGGAAGGTGATACTGGGCGTGCTGGGATGTATGGCCGAGCGCGTGAAGGAAGACTTGATCAACAACCACTATGCCAACCTGGTGTGTGGACCCGACAGCTATCTCAACCTGCCCGACATGATTGCACAGTGCGAGCTGGGGCAAAACGCCATCAACATCGAACTGTCAAAGACCGAGACTTACCGCAACGTGATTCCGCAAAGGATAGGAGGCAACCGCGTAAGCGGCTTCGTGAGCATCATGCGCGGATGCAACAACTTCTGCCACTACTGCATCGTGCCCTACACAAGGGGACGTGAACGGTCGAGAGACGTGGAGAGCATCCTGCGCGAGGTGGCCGACCTGCACGACAAGGGATTCAAGGAGGTGACGCTGCTGGGACAGAACGTCAACTCGTATGGCCTCTCGCCATCGGGAAAGCGTGAACCGGGCTCCACATCGTTTGCCGAACTGCTGCGCACGGTAGCCCGCGCGGTGCCCGACATGCGTGTGCGCTTCACCACGTCCAATCCTGAGGATATGACCGAAGACATCCTGCACGCCATCGCCGAGGAACCCAATCTCTGTCACCACATCCACTTCCCCGTACAGAGCGGTTCGGACAAGGTGCTGCGGCTGATGAACCGCAAATACACGCGCGAGGACTATCTGGAGAAGATTGCCGCCATCCGGCGCATCATCCCCGACTGCGGCATCACCACTGACATCTTTGTGGGATACCACGATGAGACCGACGAGGACCACCAACTCACACTCTCACTGGTGCGTGAAGTGGGTTTCGACAGTGCTTTCATGTTCAAATACTCGGAGAGGCCGGGCACATACGCCGCCAAACATCTGCCAGACAATGTGTCTGAAGAAGTAAAGATAGCCCGCCTCAACGAACTGATACACCTGCAGACCGAGGTCAGCACCCTCCAGAACCGCAAGGACGAGGGAAAGGAATTTGATGTGCTCATTGAGAGCTACAGCAAGCGCAGCCGGGAGCAGCTGATGGGCCGCACGCCGCAAAACAAGGCTGTGGTGCTCGACAAGGGGAGCCACCATATCGGCGACACCGTGAGGGTGCGCATCACCGGAAGCACCAGCGCCACACTGTTTGGCGTGGAAGTTGGGGCTAAAGACTAAAAAACTTTTTCGCTCGCTTGCTTTTTCCGCATAAAAAGTATATATTTGCAACATTATGAGAGAATTCCTACAAATCCTAAAGCGGTATATCCCACCTTACAAGCGATATCTGGTGGGGTCTGTGGTATTCAATATCCTCGCTGCTATCCTGAACATTTTCTCGTTTGCCGCCATCATCCCCATCCTGCAGATTCTTTTCGACACGGATGGGCATGCCACGTCTACCCAGCTCATGCCTTGGGACTGGGATAACCTGAAAGATGTGCTGGCCAACAATGCCGACTACTATGTGCGGGAACTCATTGCATGGACCAATCCCGTCACCACGCTGCTGCTGATCGGATTGATTCTCACTTTCATGACCTTCCTCAAGACGGGAGCCTACTTCCTCGCCTCAGCAGCCATCATCCCCATGCGCACCGGCGTGGTCAGGGACATCAGAAACCAACTGTACAAGAAGATTACCACCCTCTCGCTCGGCTTCTTCAGCGAGGAGCGCAAGGGAGACATCATCGCCCGCATGAGCGGTGATGTACAGGAGATAGAAAACAGTATCATGGCATGGATCGACATGCTGATCAAGAATCCTATCCTCATCCTCTTCTACTTCGGAGCCCTCATCTTCATCTCTTGGAAACTCACGCTCTTCACCCTCTGCTTCGTACCGCTCTTCGGATGGTTCATGGGCATGGTGGGACGCAAGCTCAAGGCCAACAGTGTGAAAGTGCAGGCGCTCTGGAGCGACACCATGAGCCAAGTGGAGGAAACGCTCGGTGGACTGCGCATCATCAAGGCGTTCTGTGCCGAGCGGAAGATGAACCGCCGTTTCAACCGTACCAACAGCAGTTATCGCGACCAGCTGGCCCGTGTGCAGATACGGCAGCAGGCAGCCCACCCAATGAGCGAGTTTCTGGGCACGCTCATGATTGTCATCGTGCTCTGGTTTGGCGGCATCATGGTGCTGCGGAGCCACGTCATGTCGGGTCCGACGTTCATCTATTACTTGGTGATGCTGTACTCCATCATCAACCCGCTTAAGGATTTCTCCAAGGCCGGATACAATATCCCCAAGGGACTGGCAAGCATGGAGCGCATCGACAAGATACTCAACGCCGAAAACGAGATCCGCGAATGTGAGCATCCCGTACACATCAGCAGTCTGGAACACGACATCGAGTTCCGCCACGTGTCGTTCAAGTACGACCAGCAGTGGATCTTACGCGACATCAACCTGGTCATCCCCAAGGGCAAGACCATCGCCATCGTGGGCCAGAGCGGCTCCGGCAAATCCACCATGCTCGATCTCATCCCCCGATACTATGACGTGCAGGAGGGCGAGGTGCTGATAGACGGCATCAATGTCAAGGATCTGGGCGTACACGACCTGCGCCAGCTCATCGGAAACGTGAATCAGGAGGCTATCCTGTTCAACGACTCGTTTTACAACAACATCACCTTCGGCGTGGAAAACACCACGCGCGAGGAAGTGGAGCGGGCGGCCAAGATTGCCAACGCCTACGAGTTTATCACCGAATCGGAGCATGGTTTCGACACCAATATCGGCGACCGCGGAGGCCGCCTGAGCGGTGGCCAACGCCAACGTGTAAGCATTGCACGCGCCATCCTCAAGAATCCTCCTATCCTTATCCTCGACGAAGCTACCTCCGCGCTCGACACAGAGAGCGAGCGGCTGGTGCAGGAGGCGCTGGAGCGACTGATGAAGACGCGCACCACCATTGCCGTTGCCCACCGTCTGTCGACCATCAAGAGTGCCGACGAGATTTGTGTGCTGCACGAAGGACGTATCGTGGAGCGCGGCACACACGAGGAACTGCTCCAGACCAACGGATACTATAAGAAACTGCACGACATGCAGCAGGTTTAAATCTGCCAAAGGCTGTTCCTGTCATGAAGCTATTATACTATTGCCTATACGGGTTGCTCTACCTGCTGTCGCTCTTGCCGCTTTGGGTGCTATACGGGGTGTCAGACTTCTTCTATCTCCTCGTCTATCACGTGGTGGGCTACCGCACCAAGTTGGTACGGAAACATCTTACCGACTCGTTTCCCGACAAGACGGTGCAAGAGATAGCCGCCATCGAGCACGGTTTCTACCACTGGTTCTGCGACTATATGGTAGAGACCATCAAACTGATGTCCATGAGCCGCCGGCAGATGATGCGCCGCATGCAGTTTAAGGGCACGCAGCAGATAGACGAGTGCCTCCGGCGCGGACAGTCGTGTGGTGTCTATCTGGGTCATTATTGCAACTGGGAGTGGATTACCTCGCTCCCGCTGTGGGTATCGCCGTCAGGACAGTGTACACAAATCTATCACGTGCTCGAGAATCCGTGGTTCGACCGCCTGTTTGTGCGCCTCCGCTCCCGCTTCGGGTCGGTCAGCATTCCCATGGCCGAGACCCTGCGCCGCATCGTCCAGTACCGCAAGGAGGGGCAGCCCATTGTCATGGGATACATCTCAGATCAGGTTCCCTTCTGGAACAATATCCACCACTGGTTAGACTTCCTGCACCATGATACGCCTGTGCTGACCGGCACAGAGAAACTGATGCGCGGCACCGGACAAGCCGTGTTTTACGCTGATATCCGCCGCCCGCGCCGCGGTTATTACGAGTGTACGATGATTCCGATAGAGATGCATCCCGAACAGACGCAAGAGTGGCAGCTCACCGATACCTACTTCCGCCTGCTCGAGACATCCATCCGGCGCCAACCGGCTTGCTACCTCTGGACACACAACCGCTGGAAGCGTACCCGTGAGGAATTCAACCTGCGTTACGACCCCGAGACAGGGCGCGTAAACATTACTGACAGCGTAGAGGAACTCCGGCGCAAGAAAGGCATGGATGCCCCCATACCATAAGTGCCAAGACCAGCCCATTTGGCAGTCTTGGCACCTGCAGAATATCCTTTTTCCTACTTATAGAATGTGCTTGAAGAGATGGTCGAAGTGCCCGAACGTGGGCGTTTCGCCCTGCTTGAGCGGTGCCATCATCCAGCATAGCGGACGGTCATGATACATCGAGGCCACCAACGAGAATGTGCTGGGAGCACCGATGAGCCAGTCGCACTCGGAGAGCAGACAGAGGTCTTCGCCGGGATTGCCGTCGGGAAACGAGACCGCCATGCCGGGCAATGCCTGTCGAAACTTCTCGCGGTCCAGCGTAGGGTCATTGCCACAGATATACACGCTTAGCTTCCTGTCGGGATGCAGTGAGGCGAAGCGCCGGATATAGTCGATATATACCTCGTCGTCGAAAAAATACTTGCCGCCATTCCAGCAGCGGTAATCGCCGCGCCGGATGTGAACGCCGAGACGCAGACAGTCCTTGCCGCCGCCTTGGCGAAGCGTCTCCTCCACCTGCTTGCGCACGCCGTCTTTAAAGGCGAAGAGCTGCAATATCTCTTGCTTGTATTTCAGGAACAAGTCGTAGAATCTCACTTCCCATCCTTCCACCATCAGCCATCGCCGCCGCTCCAGCAGCGACTGCGCCTCCGGATTGCCTTCGGGACGATGAAATCCCGCAACGGGCAGCAACCCTATCTTGGCTGCATACTTGGCCAGCGCGTACACCGCAAAGTTGTGCCACGCCGTATCGCCTATGTGGAAGTAGGGGTACTTATAGGCAAACCGCATGGACACCGTGCGCCGCCCATGCTCCCGGGCCCACGCATATACATGTCCATACTGCAACAGGTTGTTGCACATCCGTCCCTTGTCTCTTACAAATATCATGACCGTCTATGCTTATTAGGAGTGAAACATCACGGCACCAGCCTGTCGTCTATCATCCTGTCCATATACGACTGGATGATGGCCTTCACTTCTCGCTCCATCTGCGCCTGCTCCTTGACCTTTCCCACCAGGTTTTGGCGCATCAGCGCATCGGTAAGCCGATACACCGCCACCGTCTTCTTGCCGTCCCACTGCAGCACATAGCCGTACTTGCAATATTGGTACACCCCGTTGAGATAGTTCACGGCCCAAGTCTCCTCGGGCGGCGTATTGAGCAGGTCGCATCCGAACGACACATACGGCTCGTCATAACCCAGATGGCCAAGCACAGTGGGCATGATGTCGGTCTGCTGGGCGATGGCATCGCGCATACCGGGCTCTATGTCGCCGCTGGGATCGTAGATGATGATGGGCGAGCAGAATCCTCCCAAATCGGAGGCAAACTCGGGATGGTTACAGAGATTGGTATGGTCGGAGGTGATGACAAACAGCGTGTTGTGGAACCACGGCTGCTGCTTGGCTGCATCGAAGAAGCGGCGCAGGGCATTGTCTGTATAGCGTACACACTTGTGTATGATCAGCTCCTCTTCCGGATAGAGCGACTTGTACTTGTCGGGAATCTGGTAGGGATGATGGCTCGATGCCGTAAAGAGTGCCGTGACAAACGGCTGCTGCATCTCTCCCATCCTGGCGCAGTAATACTGCAAGAACGGCTCGTCCCAGATGGCCCAATAGCCGTCAAAGTCCTTGTCGCCGTCGAAACGCTTGTCCTGACAGAAGTCCTCGCGGCCAAAATAGTCCTTGAATCCCGTGGCATTGGCAAAGCCGTTGAATCCCATACTGCCCGTCCGCGCCCCGTGGAAGAAGGCCGAATAGTAGCCCTTCTGGCCCAGATAGCCAGCCAGTCCGCTGAGTTTGTTCATCGACTGGGGCGTGAGGATAAACGGCTTGACAAACATGGGCACGCTCGACAGTATCGAGGGCATGCCGTCGATACTCTTACGGCCGTTGCAGTAAGAGTATCTGAACGTGGCACTGTGGGCGGCCAACGAGTCGGTAAACGGGGTGTAGCCCTTGTAGCTGTCGCCCAGCACCGTGCGGGCAAGGCTGCCGATATACTCGCGGCCATAACTCTCGACGATAAACACCACCACATTCTTGCGGCGCGTCATCCCCTGATGGTCGGGGCGGTGCAACGGGTCGAAAATCTTGGCCAGTTCAGTTTTGTCGGGATAATAGCCGGGGTCGGTAAACACCGACTTGCCAAAGGTTCGGATGATGGAAAACGGCGTGTTGAGCACCAGCGCCACCTCGGTAGGCCGGTAGGTGTACTCATTGGCGTTGCCCAGCGCCACCGGACGTATGTCACGGTGTCTCCAACCGCCAATGGGTGCCGTCACCACCAGCACAGCGGCGGCCAAAACCACCACAGCCCTCGTCCAGCGCCACACCGGCTTGCGCCCCGTCATCTTGTAGGCGGCATAGGCCAGGAATACGGCCACCACGTAGTGGTACCAGTGGTTGAGCAGGCCGCCCCGGATGCCACTCACGCACAATACGCCGGCAAAGACGAGACAGGCCACCTGCAACGGATAGTACCGCACAAGCGAAGCCCGCTTGATGTCGATGCGGGGCGTGATATAGAACCGCCAAAGCGCATAGACCAGCCCCACAGCCATCACCACCAGATACCAGTGGCGCAACAACTCGACACCAAAGATGGCACCCAAATTGTCTTCGCCGGCAAACTCCTCAAAGACGCTGGCCGATGTGCGCTTGAGCGTGTACTTGAAGTACACAGAGTCTGCCAGACTGATGACGATGGCCACCGTGTTGACCACCATATACAGCCATTTGCACACCTTGTGGTAGGTCACATTCTCCTTCCAATGCAGGGGAAACAGCATCAATAGGATATACAGCGCATTGGTGTACATGATGCCCGGCGTATCGAACACGATACCGCCCCAGAAGAGCCGTGGCAGATGTCCCTCGCGCACGCTTTCGGCAAAGTAGCCGTAGTTTTCCAACAGATACTCCACCCGCGTAAGGGTGTAGGCGGCATACACCAGCAAGATATTGATGGCAACCGCCAGAAACGGCGAGAATATGGAATGCTCCAGATGGAGCCGCTTGATACGTGTAAACATCAGCAGATTGTTATTGTTCAACGTGCAAATGTACAAATTATATTTCAGATTTGTTCGTTATGCAGACAAAATATGTGCACAGAAACCGGTCTCGGAAAATGCAGGTAGGACATACGCGCGGACTAAACATGGCATTTACGGGTGCTAAATGCGGCATTTAGCCCACCTAAAGGCCATGTTTACGAAAACAGATGGGGGCAGATGTAAAAACAAAGCGATAGAGGTGGCACCCGTCTGTACCTCCTCTATCGCTTGTTGGTAGCCCTATGGTGAGGGCCTGCGACCGTGAATGGTTATTGGTCGGTAAGGCTTTCCACCTTCAGGTTTGAGATGCGGCTGCGGAAACTGTCGCCAGCCTGGTCGAGCGGGAAGACGAGCGTGCTGATATAGTTGATGCCAGCCTTGCCGTAGGTAATCTTCTTCACATCGAGCGTGCTGACGGCCTTGCCGTTTACATAGAGTGTGGTCTTGACTTTGTCGCCCTCTATGGTGACATGGGCCTTCTCGCCGGGATAGAACTGGTAACCGAAGTGGTTGAGGTAGCCGTCGCGGCTGAATCCGACAAGTCCCGACACGGGATCGGCCAGATAGAAGCGTGTATCTCCGTAGCTGAAGAGCACAGTGCCCCTATTCTCGCGCACAGCGTCGATGTCGAAGCTCACGCGATAGTGCCATCCTATCTGCGGAATGTCGATGCGGTCGCCCGGCTGTACACGGTCGCGCTGCAGGAGGGTGCCCTGCGGATAGTAGCCGGCATAATTGATGCCCGGAGCCTCACAGAGCGCGGTGCCCTGGCGCATGAAGGCATCGTAGTCGAACGAGGTGGCGGCACCCGTCCACGTCTTGGTGGCGAGGGTACGCAGCGCCGGCATCACGCGGTAGTGCACATCCTTGTCGCTGATACCGTTGCCCACATGGTCATTCCATACGGCAAACATGCCGCCGTCTATATTGGGATGGCGCTCAGGGAACTCTATGCCGTTGATATTGGCCGGTGTCCACTTGTTGTAGAGATTCTTGGTGTTGAGATAGTCATAATAGTATCCGGCCTTGGGAACGATGTAGACCCATGCGTCGGGGATGCTGATGACACGGTAGCCACGGTTGATCATATCGTGCGGGTCGGCATAGCCGTTGTACCAGAGATCCATGAGCACGTTGTCCACCTTGATGGGCGTGTCGCCTTTGGCATGGGTCTGGCTGCCCCATACCACGGCCTTCTTGCCAAACTGCTCGATATAGCGGATGTACCGGTCGGTGAAGTAGCGGAATTTCTCGACCACTTTCTTGTCTTTGTTGGAATATTCGTCGGTACCGATATGCACATACTCACCGGCAAAGACGGGATCGGGACCTTGGAGATACTCGGCGAAAAGACTGTCGAGGAAATTGTAAGTCTCGGGATTGAAAAGGTCCAGATGGTCGTTGCCGTAGTCCTTGCTCGCGATGGAGGGGCGGTAATGGGTGAAGGCGAGGGAGTGGGCAGGAACGTCAATCTCGGGAATGATGGTCACACCGAGGCTGTCGGCCAAGCGGTAGAGGTCGCGAAACTCGGCTTTGGTATAATAGCCGTCGCGGGCAGTAAGACCGGGATAGGTGTCGCACTCCATACGGAAGGCCGCGTAAGTCTTGTTCCAATCGTCGCCAAAAAACTGCTTGAATCCGTTATCGCTCAGGTGGATATGGAATGTATTCATCTTGTAGTAAGACAAGATCTTCACATAGTCGCGCAACATGGACATGGGGAAAAACTTACGGCCACAGTCGAGCATGAAGCCACGCATGGGATAGTCGGGCCAGTCGCGCAGGCTACCCTTGGGCAGGCTGCCCTGATGCTGCTCGCCGAGCTGCAGCAGGGTACGGGTGGCCCAGTAGAGACCCTTGGCACTGGGCGACTTGGCACGCACACCGTCGGCTATGCGGATGGCGTAGCCCTCGTTGCCGAGCTTCTTGTCGGCAGCTATCTCCAGCACGATGTCGCCATTGGCCGGCTTGCCGGCGGCCACCTCCAACCGGCGGCCTGTGAGCAGCGCATAGTCGTCTGCCAACTGCTGTGCCACGCGCCGCAGCTCCGGCTGCTTGCCTCGGTACACGATCCGGCACGCTGTAGAGGGTGTGAAGAGGCCTTCTCCACCTTGCCAGTCTTTCAGTTCGGGGATGGTAAACGGTTTGTCGTTGGCTGCCATGACCGACAGCGGTAGCAACGACAAGAAAACTAACACGAGTTTAACGAAACGATTCATGTCTATAACTTTTGAATAATTGGTGTCCGGCCTTGTGGGATGTCGTTGCAAAGTTAACCCTTTCTGCCAATACGGCAAAGCAAAAGGGCGGAAAAAAGATGCCGAAGCCGAAAAAGGCTCCTCGGAAGCCCATGATGGGGAGTCCGGAGGAGCCTTTTGTTTCAAGGAAAGAGATTATCTATTTTTTGGTCAGTATGCTTTCCGCACCCTCGTAGATATACAGGTAGCCACCGTACCATGCCGCCCAGTTGTTGAAGGTGATGGTGCCCTCATCGTCAAAGGTTGCCACCACAGCTTGGGTGGCATCCGAGCAGTCGGCAAAGGTGTAATAGCCTCCCCAGTCGCTCTTCACATCCACAGTGATGGTGCGTGCATCCATGTCTACGGTAGCCGTGAAGGTGTCTTCCCATCCGTAGAAGTTGTCGATGGACACGGTGTTGTCGCCGGTCTTGGTGATAGTGACATCACTCACTTGGTCTGTCACCGCCGTCCAGTTGGTGAAGTCGATGGTGAAATCGTAGCAGCTCGTGGTCTCGGTGTACTCACCGCACAGGTCGTCGATGGTCATTCCCTCTTCGGCGTCTCCCCATGTCATGTAGTCGTATCCGCCTCCGAGATAGTTGCCGTCACCATCGTACAGGTAAGCATAGAACCACACGCCGCCCGCTGCGCGGTTGCCTTCCCAAGCACTGTAGCCCGGAGCGATATAGAGGCAGAGCGTATGGTCGCCGGCCTGTACATAATAGTAGGGCGCATCTACGGAATAGGCGTTCTGGATAACCAGCTCATCATTGCTATCGACGGAGAATTCGAGCTTGTCGTCGGAGCCGTAGAGCTTCTCGATACTATAGCTGCCGTCATCGTAGGCCACGATGTCGCAAGCAAAGTCTTGTCCGAGCACCTCGCTGTTGTAGTTGCCCGTCATACGCCACATTTCGGCCTTGGCACGCTGGAAAGTGAGCGCGATGGTCTCTGAGTTGCTGTAAGCCTCATCGGTACTGATGGCCGTGATGTAGATGGTGTATTCTCCCACGGGCAGACCCTTGATGGTTACGCTGTTGGTCTCGGTGGTTCCCTGGATGGTCTCGTCGCCTACCGTATAGCTATAGGCATAATAGGCAGCGTGTTCCACCTCCGGCCATGAGATAGTGATACCGCCATTGCCCGGAGCGGCCTCGGGTACAGGATTGCCGAGCGGCACGATCTGGTTGGTGGTGGCAGTGATGGTGGCCACAGGCGAAGTGGTCTTGGTACCGGTCACTGCGGCATACGCCCACACGGTGAGCGTATAGGTGGTGTTGTCTTTCAGACCGGTGGCAATCATCGAGGTGGCGCTGGTCACATTGCCCAACACCAGCGAACCATCCGGATCGCGCAACTCGTAGGCATACTGGGTGGCGCCGTCTACGGCATTCCAGTTGAATGCCAGACTGCTTACCGTCTTGATTCCTTCTGCCAGCGTGGGCGCATTGAGTGGAGTCTTGACCACATCGTCATCGCTGCACGAGGTGAGTGCCGCTGCCATCAGGGCAAGCAACATCACGATGCTGTATATTCCTTTCTTCATAAGTTTCGGTTGCTTAGTTTGGTTCTGTTAATCATTGTGCCGGCCACGTGAAAGTCACGTAGTTGTAATATTCATACTGCCCGTCTGTGTAGTCGGTAAAGTAGGTTCCCAACTGTCCTCCGCGCTTGTCGAACGAGATATAGGAGTAGTCATAATCGCCGTAAGTCTCCATCAGACAGATGTCGGCCACCTCGATACCACTCTGCTGGACCGTCCATGTGGGATAGTCGTCGGCAGCATCGTCGTAGAGATACACAGCATTGCACTCGGTGCCCTCGTAGGGCGCACAGTTGGCATAATAGTGTATGCACTCGTAGCCGGTATAGACCGAGTTGCCGCTCACGGTAAAGACGAGGTTGACGCCAGAGTCGAGGAAGTTCTGGAAGCGGTAGCGGTTGGTCTCTCCGAGGCGTTCCAACTGGGTGGTCCACGTGTTTTGTACGCCCTGGGTAGTCCACTTCATGGTCACATTGTCGGCCGCCACGTTCCATGCGGCCGCCATGACATAGGCCGACAGCGTGGCACTGCCGTCGACGATGGCGTAGTGGTCTACATACGCATCGTCTATCGCTAACGAAAAACTGTACTTCTTGGAAACTTCCAGTGTCCCGAAGCTGATGGTGATGGCGGTATGCTCCTCGCCGGCGGCAAACGAGGCCGTGGCGGGAATGGTGAGCCCGTCGGAAGCCGACTTGCAGATAATGGGTATCTCGGCGGCCTGTGTCGCATCCTTGCGCGAGAGCGTGACATCGATGGCGTTCATGCCGCCCGGCTCGAAGATTGTCTCACTGCTGTTGCTGCTGTCGAAGTAGACCGTCATGCAGTTGGCAGGTGTAGGCTCGCCGGGCACATAGTTGCTGTCGTTCTTGTCGTCGCATGCTGCTGCCACGAGCACCAGCATGAGCGGCATCCATAGTTGATATATCGTTTTCTTCATATATTTCCTTATTTAATATAGTCCAGTTATCATCAGTTGCAGTAAGGTGTGGGATCCGGATTCATCTGGTCTTCCAGCGCCATGTTGAAGCTGCGCTCCACCTCGGGTATGTAGAAGTTGAGCCACGGTGCACAATAGCCATCCTTGGAGTTTTTCTGGTACACCTCCAGATAGTTGGTGCCGTCGTAGGTACGGGTGATGGCGAGCCGCAGGCGCTTGTAGTCGTTGTAGAGGATGCCCTCGCCCCAGAATTCGATCATCTTCTGCGCAATCATCTCATACACAAAGGCCGTGCCATAGTTGGCTTCCTCGCAGGAGTAGGTGCCCTCACTGTTGCGGTAGGTGTTGATGAAACGCTCCAGCGCAGCCTGTCCGGCAGCCAATCCGTTGAGATAGTAGTCGCACTCTATCTGTATGAAGTGCATCTCTTCCACACGCATGAGCGGAATGTCGCAGAGCATGCCCGTCTGGTCGTCGACAATGCTGCCGCTGCCGGGACGGAACTTCAGGTTGGCATAGGCAGGCAGCTTGCTGAAGTTGGTTTTGGCTATCTTGGTAGCCTCGGTATCGTCCTGAAGAGTCGTGGCGTACTTGGCAGGCACGGTCTTGCTGTCGGCATCCTCGGGTGCCACCCACGAAGTCTTCCGCCAGTCGCCCGGTTGCATCTTGTTAAAGAGCCTGCTGCTGATACAGCGGTAGTTGCCGCCATAGGCAGGCATGCCCCATGCGGGCTCCGAGGCCACCAGACCCATGATGGAGCACCAGTAATCGGTAAACTGCTCCTTCGAGGTGATGCGCATATCCCACACCCAAGCCTGGTTGGCGGTGTTGAATCCTGTCTTCACATTCTTCCACTGCTCCTCGGTCACCGGCGTATAGCCTGCGCTGATGACTTTCTGGGCATACGATGCCGCCAGCCGGTAGCACTCCTCGGCGGTGGTGATGCCCAGGGCCTTGCCACCGTCGTTGTCCTGCTCATGGGCGAGCTGGGTGGTCAGGTCGGCAGGAACCTTGCGGAACCTTGTGGCCATATTGAGCCAGAAGCGGGCCAACAGTCCGTTGACCACATCGATGTTGGGCTGGTTGATTTCCGTGCGTGTAAACGACCGCAGCGCCGACTCGGCCTTGCTGAGGTCGTTGTAGATAAAGCGGTACATGGTGTAGAACGGCACACGGGGATTGTTCTTGGCCTCTTCGTTGGTGGTGGTCTCGGTCACAATCGGCACGGTGAGTCCCATCACATTCTTGGCCAGCGCATCGAGCTCGGCGATGCCCGTCGCATAAAACTCGTACATCGACGTGAGATCCATATAGGCCAGCGCCCGGTACACCCGCGTCAGGCCGAGATTCTGCTTCACACTCTCCGTGGCTCCCTCCTCGGGATAGGAGGCCAGGATGCGGTTGGCATTGTTGATGAGTCCGTAGTAGAAGTAAAACGGATAGGCCGCCCCGCTGGTGAGATTGGAGGTCTGCTCCAGCGTGCTCTGGTAGTTGTAGTTGGTGTCTGAGGCAGGGAAGCCGTCGAGCAGCACCTCGCGCCAAAGCATATAGCATGGGTAACCCCAGTCTTGGGTGGCATAGTAGGTGCCCCGGTAGGCAGAACCGTAATAATTGGTCTGCGAGATCATCTTGGCGTTGAGACCGTTGATAAGCATGGCAAACGAAGAACTGCCAAGCTGCTCTGAAGAGGCCGTGCTGGTGGGCATCTCCTCCTCGATACAACTGCCAAGTGTGAGCGTGGCTGCCAGCGGCAACACGTATAGGGCTTTCAGGAAATGATTCTTCTTCATGTGATTCTTGCATTTTGAGGTTAGAACTGTACACTCAGGGTACCCGTAATGGTGCGCGAAGGCGCATACTTGGTGTTGGCAATACTGCCGTAAGAGTTGATACGCGGGTCAAGACCCTTGCGCTTGCTCCAATAGGTCAGGTTCTCGCCGGCCACCGATACCCGTAGCTTGCTGATGCCCAGAGCTGTGAACCATTTCTTGGGCAGTGTGTAGCCGAGCGACACATTCTGCAGGCTCAGCCAACTGCCATCGATGAGGAAGCGGTCGGAGCTGGCAGCAGAATACTTGTCCTCGTACTGCAGACGGGGTATATTGGAAGAGGTGTTGGTCTCCGACCATGCGTTGAGCAGGTCCTGGTGGAGCGCCATGCCCGTGAATCCGGCCGTGGGGACGGTCATCAGCGTCTGGTAACCATAGTCGAACACCTTGCCGCCGACACTGTAGGCGAAAGAGATGCCGAAGTCTACACCGTAGGCGCTCACCGACGTGTTGAATCCGCCGTAGAAATCAGGGAGGGCGGTACCACAGTCGAAGTAGTCGATATCCTTGGTGATCTCGGTGGGGTTGGTGGTGGTCACCAGGTTGCCGTTGTCATCGTGCTTGTACCACATCGACTGGCCATCGTCCGATACACCGGCATATTTCTTCAGACGCCATGTGTACATGGGCAGACCCTCGCCGTAGTAGTAAGCACCGCTCATGTAACCGGCGTGCCCCTCGAGCACATTGTACTTGTTGTCGTCGTTCAGGCGCAGCACACGGTTCTTGTAGGCCGTGATGTTGGCCCCCACGGTCCACTTGAGGTGCTTGGTCTGTACCGGCTCGCCCTCAAGCTCTATCTCCACACCCTTGTTGGACATGTCGCCCACGTTGGAGGAGTAGCCTGCATAACCCTGAGACAGCGGCACCTTGACCGAGCACAACATGTCGGTGGTCTTGCGGTAGAAGTACTCGATGCCTCCGCGCAGACGGCTGCCGAAAAGCTGGAACTCGATACCGGCATTGATATTGGTCACCGTCTCCCAAGTGATGTTCTCGTTGCCCACGCTCTCCAATACGAGGCCAATGTCGTTGCCCTCGCCCTTGTTGATGGTGTAGGTGTCGGTATAGAGGAAGTCTGAGATGTTGTCGTTGCCGTTTTGTCCAAACGAAGCCTTCACTTTCAGTTCGTTGAGCCACTTCACCTCCTGCATCCACGGCTCCTTGGTCATGATCCAGGCACCGCCAAACGAGTAGAAGTTACCCCAACGGTGGTCGGGATGGAAACGCGAAGAGGCATCGCGGCGATAGGAGAGCTGGCCGAAATACTTGCCGTCATAATCGTACAGGCCACGGAATATCCAGCCCTCGGTGTTGTAGCCGGTGTGGTAGGAAGAGTTGGTGAGCACGGTGGTGGCACCGTCGAGCTCCTGGTTGCCGAAGTACGAATACATGTTCTTGCGGTCGCCGCTGATGTCGTCGTAGTCGGCCTCGTAACTCTCGTGTCCGGCAAGCAGCGAGATATTGTGCTTGCCGAAGCTACGGCTGTACTTCAAGAGCTGCTGGAAGTTGACCGTGTACTGGTCGTAAGAGTCTGCATAGACATAGCCGTTGGGATAAGTGGCATGGCCGAAACCGTAGAAGGGGTTGTAGGTGTAGGTGGTCTTGTAGTGGCTGCCGTAGACGCTACCGTTGAGCGTGGCGGTCAGTCCCTCGGCCAGGGTGAAGTCTGCAAAACCGTTGAGCGAGAACGTGGTGTTCACCACCCGTGCCGTATTGAGCACAGCATCGGTGATACCATTGTTCTGGGTGAGGTAGGGACGCACATAACTGCTACCCAACAGCTGGCCGTCGCCATAATCGCCCACGGGCCCGTTCTCGTCGCGGAGGATATTGCCCTCGCCATCGCGCAGATACACAGGATAGATGGGGCCTATCTGGGCTATCTGCGTGTAGATGTTGGTACCTCCATCGTCCTCGGTGTCGTTGACGTCGGCACCGTTGTTGGTGGTGGAGCGGGCAAAGTTGATGTTGCCGCCCACGTTGAGCCACTTGGTGGCCTGATAGGTGGCCTTCAGACGGGCGGTGTAGCGCTCATAGTCTGAGGCCACGGCGATACCCTCGGCGTTGAGGTAGCCCAACGAGGCATAAAACTGCCCCTGCTGGCCGCCTCCGGTGATACCTACATTATATTCCTGACGCAGCGCGTTGCGGTAAGCCTCATCGATCCAGTCGTCGGGCATCAGGGTGTAGACCTGTCCGTTGTTGTAGACACGGTTGCCGAGTGTGGCGTTGGGGTTGAGCTTGCCGTTGTCGCCCACCAGATACTGCCCATCCGGAACCGAGTAGGGGATATAACCCAGACCGCCCTCGCTCGACGACTTCCACAGGGCGCTGTTGGCATTGGTGTGGGCTGCGTATGCGCTCTGCCCCTTGGCCCGATAGTAGTTGTACAGTCCCTGATAGTTCATCTCGACATACTGCGCCGGGTCGTCCACGGTCTCATAGCGCTTCGAGGCGCGGCTGCTCGAGCCCACCTTCATGTCCAGCGAGATGGTGGTGCGGCTCTTGTCGCCCTTCTTGGTGGTCACGATGATCACACCGTTGGCACCGCGCGCACCGTAGAGCGCGTTGGAGGCAGCATCCTTGAGCACGGTGACCGAGGCCACGTCGCTGGGGTTGATGCTGTTCCACTCGCCGTCGTAGGGCGCACCGTCAAGGATGATCAGAGGATTGTTGCCCGCGTTGATACTGCTGATACCGCGGATGCGGAAGGTGGGATTGGCATCGGGCGCACCCGAGTTGGAATAAGCCTGCAGACCGGCCACGTTGCCCTGGAGGGCATCCATCACATTGGTCACCTGACGCTGCTCCAGCTTCTTGGTGTCCACCACGCCGGCAGAACCGGTAAACGACGATTTCTTCTGCTCACCGTAAGCCACCACCATCACCTCGTCGAGTATCTGGTTGTCGCTCTCGAGCACAATCTTCATCGCGGCCTTCGGCACCACCGTCTTGGTCTTCATACCGATGTAAGACACCTCCAGACGGTCGTTGGCGCGTAGGCCCTTCACCTCAAACTGGCCGTCTATATCGGTCTTGGTACCCTTGTTGGTGCCCTTGATCATGACAGAAGCACCAATCACCGGCTCATTGTTTTCGTCCACCACCTTGCCACTCGCGCTGTGCGTCTGTGCCAAGACAGTGCCTATAGCCATCATCATGGCCAAAAACAAAATCAGTCTTTTTCTCATGTAATTCATTTTGCAGCCGCTGTTCCTGTACTTCTCCAAGAGAGAGGGGCAGACAGAATCATTGGCCTCGGTTACTACTTATTTATATTACGCTCTCTTACGTTTTTATACCTGCTGACGGCAGTGGAACAATGGCTGATCAATAAAAACGGTTTGCCTAAACAAGCTTTTCTACAATCTGTCATTGTTGCAAAAGTAATAAATATTTAGTAAAAATACAAGAAATAAGATAGAAAATTACAAATATTCGTTTCAAAACGACAAACCGTAAGCCATATTTGTGTTCCGAAACCTATATATAAAAGGTGTAAGCAGGGCATCTACAGACCGTACGGCATATGCGATACGGCCGTATGGCAAATGCGATACGCGCGTACGGCAAATGCCATACGGCCGTACTCCATATGCCGTACGGTCTACAAACGCCACCCCTGCACCGGCGATATACACCCTCTATTTTGGACAAAAAAAGCAGATAGGTGGCGGTTTTTCCTGTTTTGTGATTTTTTTATTGTATATTTGTCGCAAAAACAGGGAGACTATGATACCTAAGAAGATACATTTCTGCTGGCTCAGCGGCGATCCGTATCCCGCCAAGATACGACGCTGTCTGGCTACGTGGCGCAAGGTGCTGCCCGAGTACGAAATCAAGCTGTGGAATGCCGACAACTTCGACATCGATGCTGCTCCCGCCTATGTGCGCGAAGCCGTGAAGCAGCGCAAGTGGGCGTTTGCGGCCGACTATATCAGGATGCACGCGCTCTATGTGGAGGGCGGCATCTACTTCGATTCGGATGTGCTCGTATTGAAACCCTTCGACCCGTTCCTCCACCACTCCTTCTTCTCATCGATGGAGTATCACCCCATACAGATAGCCCGCGACGGCGCCATGGACATGATCGACGAGCGCGGGGTGAGGACGAAGCCCGGATTTGTGTCGGGCATCCAGATACAGGCCGCCGTGATGGGGGCTGAGAAGGGTTCTCCCTTTGTGAAAGACGTGCTCGACTGGTATGCCGACAAGTCTTTTCTCAAACCCGACGGCACATTGGCCACCGATGTGCTGTCGCCACAGATCTACGCACAAGTGGCTGAGCGATACGGATTTGTCTACAAGGACCAAGACCAGGCCCTGAGCGACGGCATCTTCATCTACCGCTCGGAGATCTTTGCCGGCAACAAGCACGAGGTAACCCCTGCCTCGTATGCCATACACTACTGCGCCCACAGCTGGCATCCCTCTGTCAAGGAGAAAATCGCCAAATGGTGGAAACGCATCACATCGCACACTTAACCCACACAGCCTGTCATGGAAAGAGACAACAAGATTTCGGTGGTCATCAACACCTACAACGCTGAGGAGCATCTGGAGCGCGTCATCAAGGCCGTACAAGACTTTGACGAGGTGCTGGTATGCGACATGGAGAGCACCGACCACACCGTGGAGATAGCCCGCCGATTGGGATGCAGGGTGGTCACCTTTCCCAAAGCCAATCATACGATCGTGGAGCCTGCCCGGAATTTTGCCGTCCAGTCGGCCACCTCGCCGTGGGTGCTCGTGGTGGATGCCGACGAGATCGTCACTCCCGACCTGCGCCAATATCTCTACCGCCACATAGCCACGCCCGGCTGCGCCGAAGGACTCTTCATCCCACGCAAAGACTATTTCCTGCACCGGCTCTTTGGCTATCCCGACTACCAACTGCGCTTCTTCGTGCGCGAGGGTACCGACTGGCCCACACATATCCACTCGGTACCGTCGGTTCCGGGGCGTGTGGAGCACCTGCCCAAGGCGCGCAAAAAACTGGCGTTTATCCATCTGGCTGACGACAGCATCCGCAAACGCCTGCACAAGACCAATGAGTACACAGACAACGAGGTGGAGAAACGTCGCAGCAAGCATTACGGCGCATGGAGTCTGGTCTACGACCCCGCCTGGCGCTTCATCCGCGCCTATCTCCTCAAAGGCGAGTGCCTGAAGGGGGTGCCGGGATTCATCAATGCCACCCTCGATGCCTATTACCGCTTCATCATGATAGCCAAGATTATCGAGGCAAAGAACGGGGAGCAGGAAATGCCCGAAAAGTAAAGCACCATCATGCCGCAGTCTCTGGCAAGAAACTATATCCATCTGGTCTTCTCTACCAAGCACAGGATGGATTTGTTGCCGCATACATTTCTTACAGAGATGCATGCCTATCTTGCTGGTATCTTGCAGTCGTGCGATTGTCAGGCCGTCAGCATCGGAGGTACCACCAATCACGTACATCTCTTGTTTACATTGTCTAAGAACAGAACCTTGGCTGAGGTGATACGTACCCTGAAAGCCAACAGTTCGCATTGGATCAACCAGCATGGGTATGCTAATGGCCATTTCGCATGGCAAGACGGCTATGGTGCGTTCAGTATTAGCCAAAGTCATGTGAATGCCGTGCACAATTATATCCGTCATCAAGAGGAGCACCATCGCAAAGTGACATTTCAGGATGAGTTGAGAAGGCTGTGCCGATTGTACGGCATGGAGATAGACGAACGATATGTATGGGAGTGATGTGTCATCCCGTCCTTTTATGTCGCCCTTACAGGGCTCGTGGGTTGGGG
>JBJEAU010000069.1:0-2401 GCA_051869355.1 Prevotella sp.
TGGTAAAGGCACTGCGCCAAGCCCTCGAACACAACTTCAGCCAGCTGCAACGGCATGCTGTACCGGCCTATTTCATGAGCTTGCGCATGGCCGACGAGCAACGGGTGAGCATACAGAGCGTACTGGGTGCTGCCTCTGTAGCAGAGCACCATCAGCGTACCGTCACCCCACAGGTACGCATAGGCAGCAAGATGATGGACAACTACAAGTTCGTAAACCAAGGTACCTCCAATCCTAAGGGACGAGATGCCCAAGGCGCTGCCATTCCCGTTACAGGGAAGCCTCTCTCTGCCATCCGTGAAGCCATCTGGAAAGAGACACAGGCAAGATATGAGATTGCCCTCAAAAACTACGCTGCCGCACAAGGGCGGATGATGACGGCTGCCGCCAACGAAGACGGGGCTCCTTGTTTCTCGCCGGCTCCCGTCTCCCATTATTACGAACCGCCATTGCCCGCCACGGCCTGTCAGATAGACCGTGAGGCTTGGAAGAAACGGCTGAACGAGGTGACAACTGTATTCAAGGAGAGCGGCTGTCTGGAAGAGGGCAATGCCAGTATCACCTTCACCACCCTGCGCACATGGTTTGTCAATTCTGAAGGGAGCATGGTGGTACAGAACAGACAGACTGCGCGCGTGATGCTCACCGCCGCCATCAAGGCCAACGACGGCATGCGCTGCCCTATCCACCAAGACTTCTTTGCCTTTACAGTCGACGGGCTTCCCGATACGGAAGTCCTGAAGACAGCAGCACGCGACTTGACGCGCCGACTGATAGCACTGCGCGATGCGCCCGTGGCCGACCCCTACTCTGGGCCTGCCATCCTGTCTGGTGCGGCCAGCGGTGTGTTTTTCCACGAGATATTCGGACACCGGTTGGAAGGCCACCGGCTCAAGACTGGCGGCGAGACTTTCAAGAAAAAGGTAGGAGAACGGGTGCTTCCCGCTTCGTTTCACGTCTATTGCGACCCCACACTCTCGCGCTACGGCACGACCGTGCTCAACGGCCACTACCGATACGATGACGAGGGAGTAAAGGCACGCCGTGTGGACAATGTGGTGAATGGTGTCTTGCGCAACTTTCTGATGAGCCGCGTGCCTCTCGATGGCTTTCCTGAGAGCAACGGACACGGCCGCACACGCGACGGCAACGACCCGGTATCGCGCCAGTCGAACCTGATAGTCGAGACCACTGAGCCCTATACCGAAGCACAGTTGCGCGACATGCTTGTCTGCGAGGCCAAACGGCAGGGCAAGGAGTATGGGTATTACTTCCGCACGGTGACAAGCGGCTTCACGCTTACCGGTGAGGGCAACAGCCTCAACTCTTTCAACGTTTCGCCCATCGAGGTGTACCGTGTGTTTACCGATGGGCGGCCAGACCAGCTCGTACGTGGCGTGGACCTCATCGGCACCCCGCTCTCCATGTTCGGCAACATTGTAGCCGCGGGCGACACACCAGCCACATTTACCGGCGAGTGTGGTGCCGAGTCGGGTTGGGTACCCGTAACAGCCACCTCGCCCATGATCTTTGTGTCGCAGATAGAGACCCAGCGTTCCAAGGCACAGCGCCAACTGCCCTCGATACTGCCTGCCCCGCAGGTGCATAATAGCCGCACGGCACAGTCCACCGACGACGAGGCACAGATTATCGTGCAGGCGATGACCGATGAGATGGCACGTACACGCACGATGAAACTCGACCCACTCACCGAACCTTACTTTATCGACTATCGTATCGCACGGGTGAGACAGAGCTATATCAGGTCGGTACTGGGAGGAACCGTGGTGCGCACCCACAATCCTGTACGTACGATAGGAAGCGTCAACTTATTGCTCGGCGACAGTTGTCTGACGAGTGAAGTCCGTAGCGGACAAGCCACACAGCTGACACTGGCAGACGAGGTAGGTTACGACGACATCAGGCTACAACTTTGGAAAGCCACCGATGCCATGTACAAGTACGCAGCCGGAAGCCTATCCAGCAAGCACAACTATCTTGCCCAGCATCCTCGCAGTCAGCAAGAGGAGCGTGTTCCTGAGATGCTTACGGCACCCGCTACGACAAGCATGGCCCCATCGGTCTTCAGCCGAGAGGACCTCGATGACCCATGGCAAACCTTGGCCGACCACCTGAGCGCGGTCTTTGCCGACTATCCCCACCTCTACGGCACCCAAGTGACCGTTGACCGTACCCAAGGAGATGCCTATCGTCTTACCAACGACCCGATATGCCTGCGCCAGCCCATTGGCTACACCATCGTAGAGGCCACAGCCTCCACGCGATGCGCCGACGGCAGCGAGCTGACAGACCGATGGCACCATGTGTGGGATGTCAACGCACCGCTGCCCGACGAGGCTACCCTCATGGCAAGCCTAAAGGAGTTTGCCGAGAAAATGAC
>JBJEAU010000070.1:0-12002 GCA_051869355.1 Prevotella sp.
TTTTCTAATTCATCCAGAATCTTTTGATTTCCTTGAAGTTCAAATAGAACACAAACAAAAATACGCCGATACTCTCAACGAGCACCTGCGTAAAATATGTTTAACTAAAAATCTTTCTAAATGAATGAAAGCCTCACGGCCTCCATTGTCATCCTGTTAAACAATCTATCAATCTACCTTAAAAACCTAATAACTAAAAACCTAAATCTATTACTACTAACCTAAACAATCTATTAACCTTTTGACAATGCAAAGGTACGATGATTTTTTGAATACGCAATACATTCTTGCTCTTTTGTTCGACAAAGTGTCTTTTTCTTGACATAAATCAAAACATTGTGTGCGAACACAGCAGCAAAATGTAACCTCTTAACCCTATTTTACAACTGTTTATAACCTGTATATGTCATTTTGTATATAGAGCCTGTAAGCATTCAAGCGCATATACCTTATATATATAAAGGAAGAAGGGCAAAAGCCTGACAATATGGGAGGCAAACAAGCAAAAATAATGAAAAAAAAGCGCATTTCATTTTGCAGTGCGGCCAGCATGAAGTATCTTTGCATGCAAAGATATACAAAAAAGAGCTATGCGGGTACTAATAGTCAATACAAGTGAGTGTACGGGAGGAGCCGCCGTGGCGGCCAAACGACTGACACAGGCACTGATCAACAACGGCGTGAAGGCCAAGATGCTGGTATGCGAAAAACAGACCGATGCCCTCTATGTGGCCTGCTGCGGACCGCTGCTGCGTATCATGCGCCATTTTGTATGGGAACGCTTCGTGATATGGGCAACCAACCTCTTCAGCAGGCGCAACCTGTTTGAAGTCTCTATCGCCAACGCCGGCGAAGACATCACCCGGACACCAGAATTTGCCGAAGCCGACATCATCCATCTGCACTGGACATGTCAGGGGATGCTGTCCCTCTCAGGCATCCGAAAGATTCTGCGCTCCGGCAAGCCTGTGGTATGGACGATGCACGACATGTGGCCCTGCACCGGCATCTGCCACCATGCCCACGAGTGCAACCGCTACGAGGAGGCATGCGGCGAGTGCCGATTCCTGCGCTTCCCCGGCAAGAAAGACCTGTCGCACCGCGTCTTCGAACGCAAGCGACACATCTACAGCGAAGGTCGTCTCGCCTTTGTGGCCGTCAGCACCTGGTTGGCCAAGCGTGCGGCTGCCTCTGCCCTGCTGCAAGGCCGACAGGTCACCACCATCCCCAACTCGCTGTCATTGGAAAAATTCCGCCTCTCCGACCGCACCGACATGCGCTCCCTGCTCCATCTCTCGGCCAAACATGTCATTGCCTTTGGAGCTGCCCGCATCGACGCTCCCATCAAAGGTTTCGGCTACCTCAAACAAGCCCTCGCCCATCTGGTCAGCGCAAAAGGCTACGCCCCGAACGACATCCACCTGCTGCTTTTCGGCAACGTGAAAGACCCTCACGCCCTCGACGATATCCCCGTGCCCTACACCCATCTCGGACTGGTACGCGACGAGAGCACCCTGTCGCAGATTTATTCGGCATCCGATGTCCTCGTCTCGTCATCGCTGTACGAGACCTTCGGCCAGACGATTATCGAGGCTCAGGCATGCGGCTGTCTGCCCGTCTCGTTTGACAACAGCGGACAGACCGACATCATCTCCCACCGCCGCAACGGCTATCTGGCACGCTACCTCTCCCCCGAAGACCTGGCCGAGGGCATAGACTGGTGTCTCAACGCCAAAGTGGACCGACACGAGCTGCGCAAAAACGTGCTCGGACGATACTCCGAGAGCAAGATTGCACAGCAGTACATCGCCCTGTACCAACAAGTCCTGAAACAGAAACAACCCCGATGATACAATTCTCGATCATTACCATCACCTATCATGCGGCCCACGAACTGCAACGCACGCTCGACAGCGTAGCCATGCAGCAGTATCCCATCGTGGAGCATCTCATCATCGACGGCAAATCGACCGACGACACCGTACGCATCGCCAATGCCTACGCCCAAGTCATGGCTGAGCAGAATACGCGCCACTCGGTCACCGTACTGAGCGAACCCGACCGTGGTCTCTACGATGCCATGAACAAGGGGATACGCCTTGCCAAAGGCGACTATATCGTCTTCCTGAACGCAGGCGACACGCTCCCGGCACCCGACACCCTCTGCCGCGTGGCCGAAGTGGCCGCCGCCAAACCCGTCATGCCGGGTGTCATCTATGGCGAAACGGACATCGTAGACGACCAAGGCCGATTCGTCCGACACCGGAGGCTTGCACCCCCACACCACCTGCACTGGAAGTCGTTCCGCAAAGGCATGCTGGTGTGCCACCAGGCCTTCTACGCCCGCATCGACTTTGCCAAGGCCAATCTCTACAATCTCTCCTATCGCTACTCGGCAGATGTAGACTGGTGCATACGGGTGATGCGTGATGCCGAACGGGTGGGCTGCGAACTGGCCTATGTCCCCGCTGTGGTCGTCAACTATCTCGACGGCGGCCTCTCCGTCAAGAACCACCGCAAGTCACTGCGCGAGCGCTTCCAAGTCATGCGCTCCCACTACGGACTGGCCACCACGCTTGCCATGCACGCATGGTTTGTCATCAGAGGCATCCTGAAACGATAACCTAAATGCCATGATTAGCGCGCTAAACATGGCATTTACGACCCCTAAACGTGGCATTTAGCTTCTCTGTATGCCACCCCCGCCTTTTTCGGGAGCCTCTGCGGCTCCGCCCTATCCCACTTTTTCATTCCCCTGTACAGGCACCTTGACGGCTGTGTCGCAGCCCTTGGCAAACGTACCTGCAAACGTTTGCGCGTCCAAAAAATCAAATGTTTGAGCACCAGCTTCTTACTGCATGAAAAATAATTGTAACTTCGTTGCAAATTTACCAACCTCAAAAAGACTAAAGACGAATGAAGAAGCTATTGTTCACCTCATTGGTATGCACGCTCGTGCCGCTTACACTATGGGCAGACGGCTGGCCTGCCAACTATGGCGGTGTCATGCTACAAGGATTTTACTGGGACTCGTTCTCAGACACACGATGGACGAAACTCGAGGCACAAGCCGACGAGCTGTCTCAATATTTCTCACTGATTTGGGTGCCCCAGAGCGGCAAGTGCCTCAACAGCAGCTCGATGGGTTATGACCCCTACTATTATTTCGACCAGAATTCGGCCTTTGGAACGGCTACCGAACTGAAGTCGATGATAAAGACATTCAAATCGAAAGGCATCGGCACCATCGCCGATGTGGTCGTGAACCACCACAACACCGATGGCTGGTTCACCTTTCCGGCCGAGACATGGCAGGGAACCACTTACCAACTCTTGCCTACCGACATTGTACACAACGATGACGGCGGCAAGACACTCACACAGGCCAACGCCGATGGTGTAAGCCTCAGCGACAACGACGACGAGGGGCAAGACTGGGACGGATGCCGCGACCTGGACCACATGAGTGCCAATGTGCAGACTGTGGTCAAGGCATACGAGAAATTCCTCGTGGAGGAAATGGGCTACATCGGTTTCCGCTACGATATGGTCAAGGGCTTCAGCGGCTCCCATGTGGCCGACTACAACGATGCGGCCGGCGTCGAATACTCGGTAGGCGAATATTGGGACGGCACCGGCACCATCCGCAACTGGATCGATGCCACCTCCAAGAAGAGCGCTGCCTTCGATTTCCCCTTCCGATACACCGTGCGCAACGCTGCCAACAACGACGACTGGGCTGCACTGGGGCAGCAAAACGGGTCTGACTGGCCATTGATGAGCAACAGCTACGCTTCGGGCCAATACCGACAGTACGCCGTGACCTTCGTCGAGAACCACGACACACAGTATCGCTCTGCCTCGGAACCTCTGGATCCCATCAAGCAGAATGTGGCAGCCGCCAACGCCTACCTGCTGGCCATGCCGGGCACGCCCTGCGTATTTCTCTCTCACTGGTTAGACTACAAGCAGGAAATCAAGGCCATGATCGACGCACGCAAGGCTGCCGGCATCACCAACACCAGCACCTACAGCAACGAGACCAGCAGTTCGACCGACTATATCAACGTGGTCAATGGCAGCAAGGCCGACCTCAGCGTGCGCCTGTGCTCCTACTCGCCCATTCCCGCCGATACCAAGACCGACCGCGTGCTCATCCTCAGCGGCGAGCATTACGCCTACTATCTCTCCAAGAAGGCTGAGATTCCCTTTGCAGACAAGGCCAGCGGCGAGTATGAGGCTGCCTTCCAAACCATGCTCACTGCCGTGAGCGAGACAGCAGATGCCCAACTGGTCTACACCACCGACGGCACCACCCCCACCGCCACCCATGGCACACGGGTAGCCTCGGGCACCAAGATAGACATCAGTGCCGACTGCACCCTCACCATAGGTCTGCTCGTGGGTGGCACCATCACCGCCACCATCCAGCGCACCTACACCATCAGCCAGTTCAAGCCCTACACCTTCACGGTTTATGTCAATGCCGACAAGGCCGGTTCCGCATGGTCTGCAGCAGCCTCAACAGCCACCAGTCCTTACCTGAACTTCTGGACATGGGGCGGCGACGGCAGTCATGCACCCTCCAACACTTCGTGGCCGGGAGACAAGGTGACCACCACCGCCACCACAGCCGACGGCAAGAAGTGGATTACCCGCACCTACACCATGAACAGCGACAAGGACTATGTGAACTTCGTATTCAGCGTGGGCACAGGCACGCCGCAGACCGTCGATGTCAACTATATCACCAAAGACAGTTATCTGGAAATCAGTTCCTCCCTGTCAGGTGCCAAGTACACCGTAGACAACGTGTCAGACACCTATACCACAGGCATCAGCAGTCCGGTGACCGCCTCCCCGGCCAAGCATCTCGAGGGCATCTATGCGCCCGATGGCCGCAAGCTGCGCGACGGCAACACCACCGAGGGTCTGCCTCGTGGCCTGTACATCGTCAATGGCAAGAAAGTGGTGGTGCAGTAAGCACCTCCACTTTTCACATACCTATCCACCAATTATCACCCATACGCCTATGAAACGTTTCTTACTCCTATTCACCATCACCCTCGCCGCCACGGCGGCCTCATTCGCCCAGCGCTATGTGGGCGGCGACATCTCCCAATATCCGCTGATGCAGGAGGCCGGAGCCCAATACTTCGACCACGACGGCCAGCCTATCGCAGACCCTATCTCTTACTACAAGCAGATTGGCATGAACGCTATGCGCGTGCGCCTCTTTGTAGACCCGAGCAAATATACGGGCAACGACAAGGACGCCAACGCCTGCCAAGACTTGGCTTATGTCAAGAAGTTGGCCAAAAGTATCAAGGATGCCGGTCACAAACTGATGCTCGACTTCCACTATTCCGACACTTGGGCCGACCCGGCTAAGCAATGGACTCCTGCCGACTGGGTAAGTCTGTCTGACGAGGAACTGTACCAGAAAATCTACGACTATACCAAGGACGTACTGCAGCAGATGGTGGCAGCTGGTGTCACGCCCGAACTGATACAGACGGGCAACGAAATTAGCTACGGCATGCTGTGGGGAGCCTATACCTCCAACAGCAATTCGTCGGTACTCAAGAAGTGCTACTCCACCAGCGATGACAACTGGGACCGCTTCACCACGCTGCTCAAACAGGCCGGCAAGGCATGCCGCGAGGTGTGTCCGCAGTCCAAGATTATCCTCCATACGGAGCGGGTACCCAACGCGAGTGTGCTGAAAGATTTCTACACACGGATGAAAAATGCCAGTGTAGACTACGATATCATCGGACTGAGCTACTATCCGTGCTGGCACGGCCCGCTCTCTACGCTCGAAACGGCAATCAACAGCATGGAGACCAACTTTTCCGACAAGGATATCATGGTGGTAGAGGTAGGCTACTCGCTCAAGTGGGCACTGGGCGGCACGTCATACGACTATACCGCCACTTATCCTTACACCGACGAGGGCCAGTGCAACTTTACCAAGGACCTTATCACCCTGCTCAACAAGCATAGCAAGGTTACCGGCCTCTTCTGGTGGAACATGGACTACAATGGATATGGTGCCAATCTCTCGGGATGGTGGAATGCACCGCTCTTCGACAGCGAGACGGGGCGCGCCACCTCTGCCCTGTACGTGATGAAAAACTTTATGGGCAGTACAGACGGCATCGGGGCTATCGATGCCACACCCGACACGCATCCAGACGCAAGTTGGTACACACTCGACGGCAAGCGGACAGACCGTCCGTCGCAACAGGGCGTGTATGTACATCAGGGAAAGAAAATCATCATCAAATAGTTCCCCGCTTAGGGAACTGTCCTATAATAGAATCTATCATCCCCGGGCGAACCAATGGGTTCCCCCGGGGCTTTTTTCAAGCGTTTTCCTCATTAGGGTGAGGACAAAAATCCCCTATACCTTACAGACTATGCTTGGAACCACCCTCGCTGGTCGTGACTTCAGCACCAATCTTCTTGGGGCCGCGCACCTTTTCACCGGCCTTCAGCCCTTTCTTCACCTCGATATGGAGGCCATCGCTCAAACCGGTCTCCACTTTTCGCCGCTCATACTGCATGTTGTCTCCGCTACCCTTGACCACATACAGGTAGGTGTCGTTGCCCTCAAACTCGATGGCACTCTCGGGCACGGCAAGCGCACCTTTCACCTCAGCCAACACAATCTCGGCGTTGGCGCTGTAGCCACTGCGGAGCAGGTGGTCGTCGGTTACCCTCACAGCAGCCTTGATCTCAAACTGGTTGGCGCCATTGGTCTCCACAGCCTTGGGCGAGATATACTCCAACGATGCCTGCAGCCGCATATCGTGCATGGCACCCACCGTGATCTTCATCGGCATGCCGGCCACGAGCCTCCCTACATCGATTTCGTCGATATTGCCACGGAAGATGAGGTCGGCCATATTGGCCACGGTGGCAATGGTCGTACCATCGTTGAAGGTATTGGAGAGGATGACCGTATTGCCCACCTTGACAGGCACATCGAGCACCAGCCCGCTGATGGTGGCGCGGATGAGGGTGCTGCTCTCGCCGGCATTGCGAGCCGACACGCCATAGCGCACCACCTGCAGATTATCATTGGCAGCCTCCAGCTCTTCCTGAGCTTGGTCGTAGGTCTGCTTCGATTTCTCATACTCCTCCGCGGCTACCAGTCCCTTGTCGTAGAGTGTCTTTTCGCGGCCATAGTCCACCCGGGCCTGCTTCACATTGACCTCAGCCAGCCGCACCCGAGCCTGCGCGGCACTGAGTTGTGCCATGTCTGGTATCACTTTGACCTTGGCTATCACCTCGCCGGCCTCCACACGGTCGCCAGCCTCCTTGTACAAGTCGGTGATGATACCCGATATCTGCGGTTTCACGTTCACCTCGTTGCGCGGCTCAATCTTTCCCGTCACCACCGTGGTCTTGCGCAGGTCCATCGCCTTGGCCGTGAACACCTCGTACTCCTCGGGCACGGGCTGCGACTTCATCCACAGAAACACGAACGTCGCTACAAACACCAGCAGCACCAACGCTGCCACTACAAACTTGAAATATCTTTTCATACAGTTATGATTGTTTTCTCATTCATCTCTCATGGCATCCACAGGTTTTATCGCCATGGCGCGCGCCGCCGGTGCCAGTCCGGCCAGCACACCGAGCAGTGCCAGCAACACCACCGCCCCTACCGCGGTCCAAAATCCTACTTGGAAGTGGGCGGTCACGATGCCGTCGGTGGTATTGGCCATCTCCAGAAGTTGGAGGATGGCCACGGCAAAGAGTATGCCGCTCATGCCGGCCACAGCTGTGAGCAAGATACTCTCGGCCACAATCTGGCCAAGGATGGTACGCGGCGTGGCTCCGATGGCCCGGCGTATGCCAATCTCAGTGGTACGCTCGCGCACGGTCACCATCATGATGTTGCTCACACCGATGGCTCCGGCAAGCAGCGTCCCGATGCCCACCAACCATATCAGGAAGTTGACACCGGTAAACAAGCTGTCCACCATGCCAAACATCACCTCCGTATTAAATACCGTGATGGCTTTCTCATCGGTCGGGTCCACCCTGTGTGCCCTTCCAATGACCGCACGCATCATGGGCGCGACATCACTCATCACCACACCCGGCTTGCCCGTGACACTGATCAGATGCACCGCATCTCCCAGCCCATAGGCTTCCTGCATCAGCGTGATAGGCACGATTACACTCTCCTCCGCGCCACCATTTACCTTTATTTCACCAGCCGCATAATCCACGCCTACCACACGATAGTAGACCGAATCGACACGAACCAGCTGTCCGCAGGGATCTCCACCGCCGGGGAAGAGCGTTTTGTACACTTTCTTGCCAAGCACACAGACCTTACGGCGCTGTGCCAAGTCCATCTCGTTAAGATAACGGCCGTACTTGATTTGGGGCTCCTCCACTTTGGCGTAGGCAGGCTGCAGGCCCTTTACGCCAGCAGTGGTCTTCTTGTCGCCTGCCACTACGTTTCGTTGCCACTGGCTTACCATCGGTGTCACCACGTCCAGTCCGGGCACCTGTGCCTTGAGCCGTTCCACATCCTGGTACACCATGTTCCACTGGCGCCCCTTACGGAAACCATCGTAAGGCTTGGTGGTGGGCTGTGCGAAAATAAGCGCCGAATTGGTGGCAAAGCCCTGAAAGTTGTTGGACAGCAATTCTTTCAGTCCCTGTCCACCGCCAAGCAGCACCACCAGCATGAAGACACCCCAAAACACGCCGAATCCGGTAAGAAGCGAGCGCGACTTGTTGCGCGTCAGCGTCTCTATGATTTCCTTATATGTATCCAAGTCTATCCTCATGCTCCTGTTATTCTGCCCTTAGTGCTTCTATCGGCCGTATGCGCGCCGCCTTGCGCGCCGGAATGATGCCTGCCACCGTGCCAGCAATGACCATGACCACCACAGACTGCACGCACACGCCTATGCCCACCGTGGGATCGACAAACATGGTGGCAGTAAACATGCCCGAATCGACCTTCATATTGCCGATTGTGGCATTCATATACTCATTGGCCAGCACACCAGCCACCATCCCTATATATCCAAAGAAGGAAGTAATGATGACACTCTCTGTGATGATAAGCCGCAAGATGGACCACGGAGTGGCACCAATGGCCTTGCGGATGCCAAACTCGCGTGTACGCTCCTTGACGGTGATCAGCATGATGTTGGAAACACCCACGACACCGCTCAGCAGGGTAAAAAGTCCAATCACCCAAAGGGCTGTACGCACGATAGAGGTGCCTATCGACATTTTCAGGTTTTGCGTAAAGCGGTTCCATATCCACACCGCCCCCTCGTCGTCGCGTGCCGCCCCGTGGTGGGCATTGAGCGTGGCACGGTATTGCTGTTCAAAAAGCTCATTGTCCTGCATCGACTGGAGTCCGTGGAACGAGAAGACGATGTTGCCGGTCTTGTAGCCGCTGTTGTAGATGGCACGGAATGTGGTAAAGGGGATAAAGGCACTGGTACCCATCATGCTGCGGTCTGTCTGATAGATTCCTACCACCATAAAGGCCAGTTCACCCACTTTCACATACTCGCCCACCATCTGTTCCGGATGCTGCGGGCACAGTTCTTTGGCCATTTCGCTGCCCATCACCAACACTTTGCGACGGTCGCGCAGGTCTACATCGTTCACAAAGCGGCCACACATCATCTCACGCTTATTGATGGCATAGTCGTTGGGGTAAATACCCTTGATATTGGCAGAGGTATAATTATCTCCAAAACAGACTGCGGTGTTGCCGTGATCCAACTCGGCACCCACCTCATCGATATAGTTGCCGTAGACATCGGCCGTGAGTTCCCGGTCCCGGTCATCGAGTTGTATCAGTCTTCCCTCTTTCAGGCCGGCATGGGCCTTGGAAGCCTGCCCGCCATACACCACCATCGAGTTGCTGAGATAACGATCCGAATTGGTCTCCATCGCATGAATCAGACCATTGCCTGCACCCAACAAGAAGATGATCATGAAGATACCCCATGCCACCGCAAAGCCCGTGAGGGCTGTCCGCAACTTGTTGCGCCTCGCTGTGGCCAGAATCTCGGTCAACAGTTCGCTGTGTGGTAAGATACGAAGGTTCATAAGCGTCCGTGTATCATTTCATCATGCCTCCCAGTCCGAAGGGACTGGCCTTGTGGTCCCTATTCTCCTCTATGCGCCCTATCACGCCGTCCTTGATATGCACGATCTTGTTGGTCTCGTTGGCCACGCCGCTCTCGTGCGTCACCACCACGATGGTCTTTCCCTCGTCTGCATTGAGTTGCTTGAGCAGCGCCATCACCTCCGCACTCGTCTTCGAGTCGAGTGCTCCCGTAGGCTCATCGGCCAAAATCATCTTGGGCTGCGTGATAAGTGCCCGCGCGATGGCCACACGCTGTTTCTGTCCGCCACTCATCTCGTTGGGATAATGGTCGGCCCAATCTGCCAGCCCCAACCTATCCAGGTATTCCATTGCCAGACGGTGGCGCGTCTTCCGTCCCACCCCTTGATAAAAAAGCGGCAGTTCCACATTCTCCACCGCCGTCTTAAAGCCGATCAGGTTAAAGCTCTGGAAGATGAATCCGATCATGCGGTTACGGTATTCGGCAGCACGGGTCTCGGAGAGGTCGCGAATCAGCGTGCCGGCCAAATGGTACTCGCCCGAATCGTAGTTGTCGAGGATGCCGAGGATATTGAGCAACGTAGACTTGCCCGAACCCGAGGCTCCCATGATTGAGACAAACTCGCCCTCGGCGATGTCGAGGCTCACCCCCTTGAGCACATGCAAGGGCTGTGCGCCGTGATAGGTCTTGTGTATGTCGCGCAGGGAAATCATCGTCACTCCTTGTAGAGGGTTTCCAGCAGTTTGGCCACCTTGTCCACCATCACCGTGGCCAGCGCCACCTTGCCGTCAGGGGCAATGAGGTAGAGTGTGGGAATCCAACTGATATGGTACAGGCGGTCTGTGGTGGTGTCCTTCTTCCACTTTTTCAGTTCGCTGTACACCATCCAGTCTATCTCCTGCTTCTTCACATAGTCCTGCATGGCACAGCTGTCTGTGTCGTACGAAATTCCCACCAACTGCACCTTGTCTGAGGGATAAGCACGCGCTATCTCCTTCAGGGCAGGAGTCTCACGCCGGCAGTCTCCACACCACGATGCCCAGAAATAGAGCAGCACATGGCGGCCACGAAGATTGCTCAGCCGCATCGGCTTGCCCTCCTTGGACTGACCGATGTACATATCAGGGGCCTCCGTGCCGGATTTCAGCAGATCGGCGGCATACTTCTCATCCAAATCCTGCGCACATAGTACAGCTGCGGTCCCCCATAGGAGCAGCAGTGTCATCAACATCTTTCTCATTGGCAATTCCTTTCTTTTATCAATAGTACAAAGCTAACTATCTACATCTTATAAAGCCGCAGCTATACGTCTTACCTTAGATAGCCTGCTCATAAATGAGGCATCCGTACGTACCGTCTGCATATTGTAAGTCAACTGCAAACGCATCAGTGGTTCAGCATCCACCCCTAAAGCAGCCTCAAAAAGCAAGGCTGTTTTTTCTGTCAGCGCCCTACGCCCATTCAATATCTCGTTCAAAGCCGAGTAGGCGATTCCCATCTCTTCAGCCAGTTTGCGCTGGGATATGCCGCGAAAAGTCACCTCTTCTTTCAGAATCTCCCCCGGGTGTGTTGGGTAAGCCGGAACAAGCTGATTGGCCGACATGCCAGGCGTGTGTATCTGTGATGTTCCCATAACTCGATTATTATTAATGAAATCTATAGAGCTTAGTCATAATTGTTCGCTGTCGCTCAACAACTCGTGCTGAAGTGCAACCTATCTTATGCAAAGATAGATATTTTCCACGATACCTATATATAAAAAAGGTGATAAAAGTATTAAAGAAGTCACTTCCTTTTGCTAAACGCCACCTTTAGCCGCGTAAAGACGGCATTTAGGAGGGCTAAATGCCGCAACGGCTCCAGCAGGGGGTATCTAAA
>JBJEAU010000071.1:0-11360 GCA_051869355.1 Prevotella sp.
GCAGGAACCGGCCGGCAACGATGCAGAGTGCGACCGGCAACGTGTGCCCGTACTTCTTGAGATAGAGATAAGTCATCACGAAAAACAATACCGACTCGTTCCAAGAAGCATCGCAATGCTGAATACCCAGCGTCCAGCTCACCGCAAGAAACGCTGCCAACGATGTAAAGAAAATGGTCAAATAACGATTGCTCATATACACATCTATCAATCTTGTAGGTCTTCATCCATCAAACTGCAATCTATGGCTTCTGCCATGCCTGTGGAATCCTCCGGCACAATAGTCTCGCCTGATTCATCTGTTGTATCTGATTCTCCAGAAACGGGCATATCGCTTTCTTTATATTTCAGAATCAGTCCCTTGGTCACCAGTTCTACTGTACCTTTTGTATCTGTAGTACGGCAAGGCGTACCGGCAATGGAGATAGCTATCCTCCTATCCCATCCTAAGCTACGCTCCGCTTCTTTAGACCAATTGGCAAAAAACAGATCGATTACGTTTTGTTGTTCATCGGTCAGTTTCTCATCACTAAAGATTTCATCGTGTTCATTCATGAAGTCTTCCACCTTTTTGATGTGTGCTAACTCTTCTTGAGACCACGGTAGTTGCCTTAACTCTGCGAATTTGCCAAGCCAGAGATTTTTACGCTGTGTAGGTGTAAAAGCACGGTAAACAGCCCGCTTAAAGTCCTGACGAAGTTTAAGCCACGTTTCACGGTTCATTTTACGAACCGTTTGCAAATTAGAAACCACAGCCTTGTGGACAACAGGATTACAACTATACATTAAGCCGTCATCATGGCTATCAGCAAAAGCAAACTGGGCTATCAGTCCTGCTACGATGATACTAATAATAAACTTTTTCATGTTTTTTTGTTGCAAAGATAGTCTAACCATCGTATCATTCAAAGTGATTTTTGCTCTTTTTCTGTCATGCGTCGCACTCAAATCAAATCTGTATTTGATTGAATCACAATCGAATACGATGACATTCTCCTATCATTTGGCCGTGTCAAGTGCGACGCTTAAGACTACTTGCTTTTCAGATTTCGCTTGATACGAAGACGATAATTGCGTAATGTGCTGGGCTGGACAAAGAGGATGTGCGCTATCTGCTGATTGGAAAACCCCATTTGGCAGAGTATGAGGTAAGTGGTGTGGCGGAGAGACAGCACATGGTAAGCAGCCGTAAGCTGTTGGTAAACACTGGCATGGGCAAAGGCATAATAATCTACAAAACACTGCTCGTCGGCGATGGAGATGTTTTTCATGGTTCCGCCAGCCATCACTTGGTCGAAGATGGTTTTACCTTTTCCGATATGCTCGCTCCTCATCTGCTGGTTCTGCGTGAGCTGTTCGTGTAGCTGATGCTTCTCTTTCTCGCTTATCTGGATAGAGTTTTGCAGTGCCGTGATAATGCCTTGCTGCTCCATGATTTGCTGATTGTCGTCCTGTTTTTGCTTTTCCCTACGCTGGTGGTACAACAGGAATACCAGCAGCAATGACAGACAGGCTATCAGTGCGTACAGGTAGGGTGAAGCGATGGAACCTTGCGCCCATTGGGCGTTTCGGCCTGTGGCATGGGGTTCGATTCCGTCACAAGCCTGGTGCAGACAGGCAAGGGTTTGGGCCGACAGGCTGTCTGATTTGTGGGCTATCATCGGCTGTTCGGCCATCGGCATCGCTTTCAGTTCAGCATAGACCGACAGTTGGTGCATCCATTGCACGATGCTGTCTGCCCTGCAGAGGTCCTGATAGAGCTGCAGCGTGTCTTCTGCCACCGCAAACCAGCTGTCGGCAGGAGCACGATAGCCTGCCATGGCTGCCTTGCGCGCTTCGCGGACCCAGTAGAGGGCGGAATCGGGCGTAGCGTGTGCCAACACATGAGCTGCCTTGAAGAAGTAGAGACGCACCGCACAATGAGAGGTGTGGATGCCCTTACAGAAGCGTGGATATGATAGCGTAGACGGCAGACCGTCTATCGCAGAGAGGGCAGAATCGGGCTGGACACTGACGAGACGCTCTATCCTGAGCAGGGTGGCTGCATCTTTATAAGATGCGGTACAGGCGCTGAGCATCACCATGGCGAAAAATACCGCCCACAAAGCCCTTGCCAACCGCCCTTTACAAGGACGGTCGACTGGATGGCCAACAGGCCGACGGTGTAGGATGCAGTTGGTAGTTCTCATGATCTCTCGTGGGGCAGCGTCGATAGCTCTATCCACCTATATAAAAGCCCTACAATAGGCTTTGGAGACACTATTGTAGGGCTAAAGGGTTATCAATGCGCTCGTTTAGTCGGCCAACTTGGCGCTGATAAACTCGCGGTTGAGACGGGCGATGTTAGCGATAGACTCGTTCTTGGGGCATACAGCCTCGCAAGCGCGGGTGTTGGTACAGTTACCGAAGCCCAGTTCGTCCATCTTGGCAATCATGGCCTTGGCGCGCTTGGCAGCCTCGGGACGGCCTTGCGGCAACAGGGCCAGCTGACTTACCTTAGAGCTAACGAAGAGCATGGCAGAACCATTCTTACAAGCAGCTACGCAAGCGCCGCAGCCGATACATGTAGCGCAGTCCATAGCCTCGTCGGCATTCTCCTTGGGGATAAGGATAGCGTTGGCATCCTGTGCCTGACCGGTACGGATGGATGTGTAGCCTCCAGCCTGTATAATCTTGTCGAAAGCACCACGGTCTACCATACAGTCCTTGATAACAGGGAAACCAGCTGAGCGCCAAGGCTCTACAGTGATTACGTCGCCATCGTTGAAGCGGCGCATGTAGAGCTGGCAGGTGGTGGCTCCACGCTCGGTCTTGCCGTGCGGTGTACCATTAATATACAGTGAGCACATACCGCAGATACCCTCGCGACAATCGTGATCGAAGACGAAAGGCTCCTGACCGGCCTCGATGAGCTCCTCGTTGAGAATGTCGAGCATCTCCAGGAATGAGGTATCATCCGGGATGTTCTTCATCTCATGTGTATCGAAATGACCCTTGTCCTTGGGGCCGTTCTGTTTCCAATACTTCAGTGTGAATGATATATTCTTTGCCATGATTCTTTAGTTCTTATAGTTACGTGTTTGTACCTTGATTGCCTCATACTCGAGCGGCTCCTTGATCAGTTCGGGTGCCTTGGCATCGCTACCCTGATACTCCCAGCAGCCTACATAGAAGAAGTTGGCGTCATCACGCTTAGCCTCTCCCTCTTCGGTCTGGTGCTCCTCACGGAAGTGACCACCGCAGCTCTCTTCACGGTGCAGTGCGTCGTAAGCGATAAGCTCACCCATGAGGATGAAGTCGCGCAGATGGATGGCCTTGTCGAGCTCGACATTGAGTCCTTCCTTGTCACCGGGGATGAAGAGGTTGGTATTGAACTCCTCGCGGATGCCCTTGAGCAGCTTGAGACCTTCCTCAAGACCCTCCTTGGTACGGCCCATACCCACATGCTCCCACATGACGTGGCCAAGCTCCTTGTGGATAGAGTCTACAGAGCGCTTACCCTTGATACCCATCAGGCGGTCGATTTCCTTCTGTACGCCCTTCTCAGCCTCCTCAAACTCCTTGAGGTCAGTAGAGAGGCGGGGCCAGAGCGACTGGTCGGCCAGATAGTTCTGGATGGTGTAGGGAAGTACAAAGTAACCGTCGGCCAAACCCTGCATGAGTGCAGAAGCACCCAGACGGTTGGCACCGTGGTCAGAGAAGTTGCACTCGCCGATGGCAAACAGGCCGGGGATAGTGGTCTGCAACTCGTAGTCTACCCAGATACCACCCATCGTATAGTGGATAGCGGGGAAGATCATCATCGGATTGTAGTACTTCACGCCGTCGATCTCCTTGGCCAACTCACCGGGATTCACGTCGGTAATCTCCTCGTACATGTCGAAAAGGTTGCCGTAACGCTGCAGAATCTGGTCGATGCCCAGACGGTTGATAGACTCAGAGAAGTCGAGGAATACGGCCAGACCGGTATTGTTTACGCCGAAGCCCTTGTCGCAGCGCTCCTTGGCAGCACGTGAAGCCACGTCGCGGGGAACGAGGTTACCGAATGCGGGATAGCGACGCTCCAAATAGTAGTCGCGGTCTTCTTCGGGAATGTCAGAACCCTTGATTTCGCCAGCCTGCAGACGCTTGGCATCTTCCAGTTTCTTCGGAACCCAGATACGTCCGTCGTTACGCAGCGACTCAGACATCAGCGTCAGCTTGCTCTGCTTGTCACCGTGTACAGGAATACAGGTGGGGTGAATCTGTACGTAGCAAGGATTGGCAAAGTATGCACCCTTGCGGTAGCACTGAACGGCAGCTGTACAGTTGCAGCCCATCGCGTTGGTAGACAGGAAGTAGGTGTTGCCATAACCACCAGTAGCGATGACCACGGCGTTGGCAGAGAAACGCTCCAGCTTGCCGCTCACCAGGTTCTTGGCGATGATACCACGGGCGTGTCCATCGACAATCACCACATCCTCCATCTCGTAACGGGTGTAGAGTTTCACCTTACCCTCATGCACCTGACGGCTCAGAGAAGAGTAGGCACCCAAGAGGAGCTGCTGTCCGGTCTGTCCCTTGGCGTAGAAGGTACGCGACACCTGTGCACCACCGAAAGAGCGGTTGGCCAACATGCCACCATACTCACGTGCGAAAGGCACACCCTGTGCCACACACTGGTCGATGATGTTGTTGGAGACCTCGGCCAGACGATACACGTTGGCCTCGCGGGCACGATAGTCACCACCCTTTACCGTATCATAGAAAAGACGATAGACAGAGTCACCGTCGTTCTGGTAATTCTTAGCTGCGTTGATACCGCCCTGTGCTGCGATAGAGTGTGCGCGACGGGGAGAGTCCTGGATACAGAAGTTGTACACATTGAAACCCATCTCGCCCAATGAAGCAGCGGCACTGGCACCGGCCAATCCTGTACCAACGACAATCACATCCAGCTTCAGCTTGTTCTTAGGGTTAACCAAGCGCTGATGAGCCTTATAATTGGTCCACTTCTCAGCTACTGGACCTTCAGGTATTCTGGAATTTAATGTTTTAGCCATAACCTTTTTATTAACTTTTTTACGTTAAATGTTCAATGAATTAATGCGCATCAAAGGCTCGGAGCCAATTTGAAAGCAAAAGCCAACACTACTACGAGGAAGCAAAGCATCAGGATTGTCGTATAGGCAACGCTGATAGCCTTCCAACGGCAGAACCAAGTCTTGCCGTTCCAGCCCAATGTCTGCATCGCACTCCAGAAACCGTGGGTGAGATGGAACCAGATAGCGCCCAGCCAGATGATGTAGAGCACTACGTAAACGGGATTGGCAAACGTGTCCTGAATGAATGCGAATCCATCCGAAGGCATGTGAGCCACAGACATACCAATCAACTCGGCAAACATCATGTTATACCAGAAGTTGAACAAGTGAAGCAACAGGCCGAGCAGGATGATGAGACCCAGCACGAGCATGTTTTGAGAAGCCCACTCCACCTTTTCCGGCTTTACGGTAACGGCGTAGCGCTCACCACCACGTGCACGACGGTTCTGTGCCGTGAGGATAAAAGCATAAACGATGTGAGCCACAGCCAAGGCTGCCAGACCCAGCGTAGCCACAACGGCATACCAGTTGGCACCCAGCAATTCACAAATCGTGTTATAAGCCTCTCCAGAGAAGAGAACCGCAACGTTCATACAGCAGTGGAACGTCAGAAATAGAATAAGTGCAACACCAGTAACCGACATTACAACTTTTCTACCAATAGATGAATTGATTAACCACATAAATGATTGTAATTTAATTATTTAACTATTAGAATTTAATTTGACTTCGTCACATAGATTGTGCTTAAGCGTACAATAGCGAGGGCGCTTCCTCTCCCTTATTAGGTATAGGTGGCTCTACATTGATTGCAAAAATACTATATTTTAGTGATAATTCAAAGCAAAAGCGACAAAAAATTGGATTTAAATGCTTACTTTTGCCAAAAATTCAGAAGATAAATGAAGTTCAACTATGATGTAATCGTGATTGGCGGCGGCCATGCAGGCTGCGAGGCGGCAGCGGCGGCAGCCAATATGGGTGCCAAGACCTGTCTCGTCACCATCGACATGAACAAGATCGGACAGATGAGCTGCAACCCGGCCATCGGAGGCATCGCCAAAGGACAGATTGTGAGGGAGACCGACGCGCTGGGCGGACAAATGGGACTGATCACCGATGCCACCGCCATCCAATTCAGAATGTTGAACAAGGGGAAGGGCCCTGCCGTATGGTCTCCGAGGGCTCAATGCGACCGTGGAAAATACATCTGGAAGTGGCGCGAGACGCTCGACGCCATCCCCAACCTCGACATTTGGCAGGACCAGGCCGACGAACTGCTCGTCAGCGACCACGAGGCCATCGGTGTCAAGACCGTATGGGGCATCTCGCTCTATGCCAAAAGCATCGTAGTGTCGGCTGGCACCTTTCTTAATGGTCTCATGCACATCGGCAGGCACCAATACCCCGGCGGCCGATGCGCCGAACCGGCCGTCCTGCACTTCAGCGAGAGCATTTCAAGGTGGGGCATCAGCGTGGCGCGCATGAAGACGGGCACGCCCGTGCGCATCGACAAGCGCAGCATCCATCTCGATGAAATGGAGATGCAGCCCGGCGAGACCGATTTTCACCAGTTCAGTTATATGGGCACGTCCCGACCGCTCCAGCAGTTGCCCTGCTGGCTCTGCTATACCAACAAGGAGGTGCACGACACCCTGCGCAGCGGCTTGGCCGATTCACCGCTATACAATGGTCAGATTCAGAGCACAGGCCCCCGATATTGTCCCTCTATCGAGACCAAGTTGGTCACCTTCCCCGACAAGGACCAGCATCCGCTGTTCTTGGAGCCTGAAGGCGAAAACACCAACGAGATGTACCTGAACGGATTCTCTTCTTCCATGCCGATGGAGATACAGTTGGAGGCCATCCGGAAGATTCCTGCCTTCAGGGATGCCAAGGCTTACCGACCCGGATATGCCATCGAGTACGACTACTTCGACCCCACCCTACTCGACCATACCCTCGAGTCTAAAATCATCCGTGGCCTCTTCCTTGCCGGACAAGTCAACGGCACCACGGGCTACGAAGAGGCAGCCGGACAGGGATTGGTGGCAGGCATCAATGCAGCCCTGCGCTGTGGCGGTGGCAGCGAGCGATTTGTGATGAACCGTGACGAGAGTTATATAGGTGTGCTCATCGACGACCTCACCAACAAGGGTGTGGACGAACCTTACCGCATGTTTACCTCTCGTGCCGAATACCGCATCCTTCTCCGCCAAGACGATGCCGATGCCCGCCTCACCGAGAAGGCTTATCATCTGGGCGTGGCCAAGTGCGACCGGTACGACTGGTGGCTGCAAAAGAAAGAGTGGATTCACCGCATCTTACAGATTTGCGACAACACCTCGGTCAAACCTGCAGACATCAACCCCTATCTCGAAAACATCGACACTGCCCCACTCCGCATGGGATGCAAAATTACAGATTTAATCGGAAGACCCCAATTATCACTCCAAGGTCTTGCACCCGTCATCCCCGCACTCCGCGAGATAACCGACCAGATTCCTAACCGCAAGGAAGAGATCATGGAAGCTGCCGAAATCCAGATTAAGTACAAAGGCTACATCGAGCGCGAGCGCATTGTAGCCGACAAGATGCACCGTTTGGAAAACATCAAGATCAAAGGACGCTTCGATTATAGTTCCCTCAAAGAGATTTCTACCGAAGGCAGACAGAAACTCACCAAGATTAATCCCAATACATTGGCACAGGCCAGTCGCATCCCTGGCGTATCGCCCAGCGATATCAATGTATTGCTGGTGCTTTTAGGTAGATAAGTTTCACGTGAAACATACATAAACCATTATAAAACAACGATTAAAAGATGAATAATCAAGTATTGCTCGACAATCTGCGCTGTATACCAGATTGGCCGATTAAAGGTGTGAATTTTAGAGATGTGACCACCCTATTCAAGAACCCGGACTGCATCCGCATCCTAAGCGATGAAATGTACGAACTCTACAAAGACAAAGGTATCACCAAGATTGTGGGTATCGAAAGCCGAGGTTTTGTCATGTCATCGGCATTGGCCGTAAAACTTAATGCGGGCGTTGTACTCTGCCGCAAGCCCGGTAAACTGCCCTGCGACACCGTACAGGAAAGTTATGCCAAGGAATACGGCATCGACACCATAGAGATACACAAGGACGCCATTACCGAAGACGACATCGTGTTGCTGCACGACGACCTGTTGGCAACAGGCGGCACCATGAAGGCAGCATGCGATTTGGTCAAGAAATTCAATCCCAAAAAGGTTTACTGCAACTTCATTATCGAACTCGTCAACGAGGGTCTCAACGGTCGCGACGCTTTCGACAGCGATGTCGAAGTGACCACCCTACTTCAGGTATAGAGCGCCGTTAAAGTTTCACGTGAAACATAAACGATAAGTGTGGAATCGCCTAAGACTCAACGACATGAAAAAGGAAGAACAAGCGCAGTTGCAGACCTATCTCAAGAATATCGTGCTCAGCATGCCTGAGAAACCAGGGAGCTACCAGTTTTATGACGAGCACCACACTATCATTTATGTTGGCAAGGCCAAGAACCTCAAAAGACGTGTCTCCTCCTACTTCCATGCAGAGGTTGACCGCTTCAAGACCAAAGTGCTCGTTTCCAAGATTAGGGACATCAGTTATACCGTTGTCAACACCGAAGAGGATGCCCTACTCTTGGAAAACAGTCTCATCAAAAAATATGCTCCCCGTTACAACATCTTGCTCAAAGACAGCAAGACCTATCCTTGTATTTGCATCACCAAAGAGTATCTGCCACGCATCTTCAAGACTCGTACCATCAACAAGAAGACGGGCATTTACTTTGGACCCTACAGCCACCTCACCAGCATGTACAATGTGCTCGATCTCATCAACAAGGTGTACAAACCGCGCAAGTGCCGGATGCCTATCACGCGCGAGGGCATTGCTGCCGGTAAGTACAAACCTTGTTTAGAGTACCACATCCACAACTGCTGTGCACCATGTATCGGCAAACAGTCGTACGAGGAGTATCAAGAGAGCATCCGACAAGCCAAGGAGATATTGAAAGGCAACACCCGCACACTCAGCGAACTGCTCTTTGCACAGATGCAGAAGCTTGCCGAGGCATTGCGATTTGAAGAAGCCGAACAGCTCAAGCAGCAATATCTCTTGCTTACCAATTTTGTGAGCAAAAGCGAGGTGGTGAGCCACACCATCACCGATGTAGACGTGTTTTCCATCACCACCAACGAGGGCGACAAGTTGGCTTTTGTCAACTACATGCACGTCAAAAATGGCACCGTGAACCAGAGTTTCACCTTCGAATACAAGCGCATGCTGGACGAGTCTGACCAAGAGTTGCTCAACGATGCCATACCCGAAATCAGGAAGCGTTTTGGCAGCGAGGCCAAGGAGGTAATCGTGCCGTTTGAGATGGACTGGCAGCTCACCGATGTCACTTTCACCATCCCCCAGCGGGGTGACAAGCGCCACCTGCTGGACCTCTCCGAGATGAACGGCAAACAGTACAAATTTGACCGTCTGAAACAGGCTGAGAAACTGAATCCGGAGCAGAAACAGACACGGCTGATGAAAGAACTGCAACAGCGTTTGCAGCTTCCTAAAATGCCTTACCACATCGAGTGTTTCGACAATTCCAACATCTCAGGCACCGATGCCGTAGCGGCCTGCGTGGTCTTCAAAGGCATGAAGCCTGCCAAAAAAGAATACCGAAAATATACTATCAAGACCGTGGTGGGTCCCGACGATTACGCATCCATGCGCGAGGTGGTGCGGAGACGATACACGCGGTTGGTTGAAGAGTCTCAGCCCCTACCCGACCTCATCATTACCGATGGTGGTAAGGGTCAGATGGACATCGTGAGCAGCGTGGTGCATGGCGAACTGCACCTCGAAATTCCTGTTGCAGGCTTGGCCAAAGACGACCGTCACCGCACCAACGAACTCCTATATGGTAACCCCATCCAGACCATCGGAATCGATGTAAAAAGCGAACTTTTCCACGCCCTCACACGCATTCAGGACGAGGTCCACCGCTTCGCCATCACCTTCCATCGCGACAAGCGTTCCAAGCATGCGCTGCATAGCGAACTGGACAATATCAAGGGTATCGGCCCCAAGACCAAAGAGGCGCTGCTCCAAGCACTGAAGAGCGTAAAGCGCATCAAAGAGGCCGATCTGCAGACACTCACCGACATCGTGGGAAGCAGCAAAGCAGCCCTCGTTCATGCACATTTTGCCGCTTTAACTGCATCCGACAACAACGAATAGCTGACTATAACGGCTATCTGACGGATGCTGTAATTATCAAAAAACTTTACATTATTAACATATTTGTAATACATTGATATTCAGTGGGTTACAAATTCCGTCCGCAAACATGGTGTTTACGTGGGCTAAAGGTGGCATTTAGCCTCCCCAAAAGCCACGTTTAGGCCTCGTAAATGCCGCATTTGGCTGGCTCAATGATAGGATATTCTGAAATATATTTACATTTTAAACAAAGCCAAGCATATTAAGAATGCTATTAACATGAGTCAGACCAAATCAGTCAAGGCCCTCACAAGAAGTTTCCGACAAAATTGCATAGATATACTATTATGGACGGTATTTGCATAAAAAATAGATATCTGAAACGCTAAAAGATCTTGACTTATTCAAAGAGGAATCGAAAAGTCCCCTACGGCAGGATACGCACCCTGACGTAGGGGAGAATTACCCTTTCGCCCGCAAGCTGTAAGGCTAATCAAAAACACAAAAAACCAACTATTCAGGTAGTTTCCCTGTCTTTTTATACTCCTCAGCTTGCTTTTTTATATCCGGCAAATTAAGTTTTTCACCATTCTTAATCGCCTTTTTGATCTCCTCATTCGACTTGTCCAAATCCTTTTTCACAGCATTGTACAAGTCCTCTGTCACGCCTAATTTTGCAGCCTCTTCTGCCGATATATCCAACGTATAGGTGCTATCCTTCAACGTCACATAACTCGACAGGATGACAGCTGCAGCCCGCGCAGCCCTCACATGTTTCGGTATATCCTTCAGTTTATCGACGGGAACCGCCAATGCCCTCGCCTCCTCTTCTTCAGAGGCATACGCCTTTGTACTCAGATTAACCGACTCATCTGAGGATTTGGAACACGAAGTAAACGCAAACAAGGCTGAGGATACAGCCAACATCATTAAAAAGATTTTTTTCATAAATACCTCCTTCTTTTGTACTTTACAAAGTTACATAAAAAAAGATTTTTTACGCCCGGTGAATAAGAAAAAA
>JBJEAU010000072.1:0-7599 GCA_051869355.1 Prevotella sp.
AGTGCGGCGATGTCATCGTCGTAGTCCTTACAAGAAACAAACGCTGTTGCCTGAAGCCCTATAAGCGCTCCAAAAAGCAACGTCCTAATAAATTTTCTTTTCATACGATAAATTTATAAATTAAAAGAATAAAACCATGTAGTCCTGTATATTTCATTGCTCAAGACCTTCTCTTCCTTAGAGATGGTACCAAATCTGCGTATTTATGCGCTTTTTATGACAAAAGGCATGTTTTGTCGAAGCTGGAGTTATATGGGCGACAAACACAAGCGTTAAACTTGGTTAACAGGAACGTTTGATTACGAAAAACGTTTGCATATTTTAGAATTTAGACATATCTTTGCATTCAAATACGCAACATCTCTAAGGAAGAGATGTTGCGTTTTTTGATACGCTCTTACACATACTGGTGTTAAACAATCGTAGGAACTATAGGCAGGTAATCCCTATACCTTATTATATATATGGGCTACGTTCCGCATGTTGGGGAGAGGCAAATAGGTACTGAAAATAATTGCGATATCTGCACCTTCCTTAGAGCACAAATATATGCTTTTTATGCGTTATCTGCAAAGAGACAATAAAGCTACAGGAAGCTAATAGCTACTCTACAGAGTTTTTTCTACAATAACTAATTTAAAAAAATTTACAGCAATGAGAACACAAGATTGTACGAGACCAATTGGCAATGGCACTACATTGTGCGACTATGTGCAACAACAATGCAACCAACTGGAACAGATGGGGCGGCATCGCACCCGAGAGACTTACATGACAATGATGCGCAGTTTTCTGGCTTTCAATGGCCAAGACATGGCGTTGGCAAGCATCGACGAACTGACCATCAATCGTTACGAGGCTTATCTGCGCCACGAGCGGGGAGTCTGTCGTAACACCTCTTCTTTCTATCTACGTGTATTCCGCACGGTCTACGGAAAGGCTGTGGAAGACGGTCTGATCGAAAACAAACTGCACTTCAGGCGAGTGTACACGGGTGTGGACAAGACCTGCAAGCGCGCCATCACGCTGCAAGACATCAAACTGCTCTACAGTATGGATCTTTCTGATTCGCCCAAGATGGCTTGGGCACGCGACCTCTTCATGTTCTCTTTTTACATGCGAGGCATGTCGTTTGTGGACATGGCCTTCCTGCGCAAGTCCAATCTTCACGGCGACATGCTGGTCTACAACCGTCGTAAGACAGGACACCAGATGTGTGTGAAATGGGAACCGCCCATGCAGCGTATCATCGACCGGTACCCGCTCCCCCATTCGCCCTATCTGCTCCCCATCATCAATCCGGATGATGTAGATCCACGCCGGCAATACCTGTACAGGATTCGCTCCATCAACCACCAGCTGCGCAATCTCTCGTTCCAAGCCGGCATCAGTTCGACCCTCACCACATACGTGGCGCGCCACTCGTGGGCCAGCATCGCACGGGCCAAGGATTTCCCGCTGAGCGTCATCAGCGAAGGACTGGGGCACGAGAACGAGGCTACCACCCGTATCTACCTGTCGTCTATCGACAACTCCCAAGTAGACATCGCCAACAAGCAGATATTGGGAGATTTCTAAAGGGGGGATGCTCTAAAACTACCCTTTGCTGCTTGCGGACACACCGAGGTGTTTCCCTACAGGTGGTGAAGGGTGCCTTCGCCCAATTATACCCAAGTGCGCCCCACCCAGTTGAGCCCTCACCCTATCCCTCTCCCACGGGGCAAGGAATAGGGTGAGGGCACTCCTGCAACACATCCTCCGTTTGGCATGATAGCATATTTTTACGACCCATTCATTGGGCAAACGAGGAGTTTTTGTTACCTTTGCATCACTTTGCACAAATATTGAAGACAATGATACGATATAGATACACACACTCCCTTGCCATTGCCCTGTTGGCGGTCATGAGTCTTTGGGGCTGCTCCTCGGGACAAGAAACACCAGACACGACAGCACAAAAAACGGAAAACAAGATACCGATAGACACAACGCTGCGAAGTAGGCTGAAAGACTTTGCCGAACGCCCACGTCCTGCAGGCAAGTTTGCCTTCCATGTCTACGACATTACCGCAGAAAAGACGGTGTACGGATGCAACGAGGAGATGGCCCTGCCCTCGGCATCGTGCATGAAACTGCTTTCGGGTGTGGCCGGACTCCACTTGATGGGTTGCAACTACCAGTACACCACGGCGCTCTACACGCGAGGCACCTGCAAAGCCGACGGGGTATGGGAGGGCGACATTGCCTTTAGGGCTGGACTGGACCCACAGCTGATGCCTGCCGACCTCACGCCATTTGCCAAGACGCTGCGACAAAAAGGTGTCAAGCGGGTATCGGGGCGCATCATCGTAGACCTCACCATCACGGATCCTGTACAGAGCGAACAGCACTGGTATCCGTGGGACCTCGCTTTCTCACGATACGGACTGCTCTACAAGGGGGCTCCCAGAGTGATGAAACATCTGAAAGCGGCCCTGCGTGCGCAGGGCATTGCCGTGGCCGACAGTCAGATGGTACTGGGACGCACCACCCGCAACTTCCAGTGCCGCTACGTACACCGCCTATCGATAGACGAGGTGGTGAAACGCATGTGGAAAAACAGTTCCAACACCCAAGCCACCTCCATGCTCTATACCATTGGGCACCGCGCCAACCGCAAGGCGCACCCCGTATCGGCCGGTGTGGCCTATCTGCGCCATTTCCTGCAACAGGAAGTGGGGATGACCGACTCGACACTCGTGATACACGATGGCTGCGGACTGTGTACCCACAACCGCCTGTCGCCCCGTGCACTCACCGCTATTCTGGAATATGGCTATGCCGACAGTGGCATCCGCACTTCGCTGGAGCGCAACCTGTCCATCGCCGGTGTAGACGGTACGCTGGCCCGAGAAATGAGCAGCAGCAAACTACGGGGAAAGATACGTGCCAAGACGGGTACCCTATCCCACCCCTACGGCATCAGTTCGCTGGCCGGTCTGTGCGAGGGTTCCAACGGCCACGTACTGGCCTTTGCCATCATGGACAGCGAAATGTCTGTGCTCGATGCCCGGGTATTGCAACGCAAACTGTGCGAAGCGCTGGTAAAGTAGCGGGATAGCGCGGTGGTGGTCTCTCACTGTAGTACCCTCACCCTATCTCTCGCCCCGTGGGCAAGGGATAGGGTGAGGGCACTACAGGAAATGACTATAGTGATTATGAAATATGAAAAGAGGCTGAACCGTCAACATCTGTACGGCTCAGCCTCTTTATTTATATGCTCCCAACGCGCTTACTCGTCCACGCCGAAGAGGGGGTCTTCGGGCATGACCATCGTGGGTTTCTGGTCATACTGCTGCTGCACATCGGCTGGCACATACGCCTTGTCTACCACCAAGCGGAACATATAGTCGTTGAACCAGCGGTTGGTCATAATCAGACAACCATTCACTCCGTTGGTGGCACCCCAACTGTTTTCCACCTTCCACTTTACAGGTTTTCCGTCGGCATCCAAGTCTACGGCTGTAAGCGTCATGGCATGTGTTGAGCCACTGTCAAAGGTTTCGATGCGCTGCGCCTTGTCCATGCCGAAAGTGGTGCCAAAGAGGCTGCCATAGTCATAGTTCTCGGTATCGAGATAGCCACGCTTGCGGTCAAACTGCTTGCCCACATCGTAGCTGGAATACAGTTTGGTACCGGCCTTGAGACTGGTGATGGCCAGCGAGGCAATCTCCTCCATCGGCAGGTTCAGGTATTTCCAGTTGTGCCCGTCATAGGTATGGCGGTCATACTCCACCTCGTAGGTCTTGTGATAGGGACGGCGCGGGTCGTTCATCACCATGATAAACGTGCCGTTGAGCTGTCCGCCCACCGTAGCCTCATAAAATTCGCGCGGTGTGTACTTGCGGGCCGGTGTCTTGGCCACACCCTTCTTGTCGGTGAAAGCATAAGTAAACTCTTGCACGGGCTCCCCGAGTGTGAGCGACAAGATGCGGTACACCGTGGCCAGCATCTCCACCTTGCGGGCCTGCACGGCCTTGGCAGATTTGCCGTTGGCGACCATCGTGCGCAGTTCGAGTCCAAACTCCCTCAACTTAGACGACACTATCTTGGCCATACGACTTGTATTCTCGGCCGAATAAGTCTCAGGCATCACACCCATAGGCACCAGTCCGTACTTGCCAGCCAAATCGGCCACACCACAGAATGTGCCACCGTCGCCTATCGGACTGCGGAAGAAGAACTGCACCCGCTGGTCGTCGATGGGCTTCTTGGCACAGTCGATTACACCTTGGAGCATCAGGTTGGCCTTCTCCAACTGGTCATAGAAGAAGAGATAATCGTGCGAAAACTCCACACAGAGACTGTCGGCATGGCGCTTGGCGAAGTTGGCGCGCAACACATTGAGTCCCGAGAACATCCAGCAACGTCCCGAACTCTTCTGGTTATGGATGTTTTGCTGGGGTGTCTCCACACTGAAATGGTTGTCTACCGGCCCCTGGGCAGCAAAGTTTTTGGCCAGATCGTCGATAGCATTCGATGCAATGGCATTAAAAATGGCCTTGTCGGCCGCACCCACAGGCTGTGCCTTACGGATGTCAGACAGCATCTGCTCAGAGATACCGCCATCTTTCGTCTGCGCCTGCACGCCAAGGGCGAATGCCAGCGAGAGCGATACGATAAAGGAAGTCTTTCTCATATATAGTTACTTGTATGGTTAATTGCCTGCGTATGTAAACAGGATGTGGGACTAAGGCTTACGCCCAATGTCTGTATGACATTGCAAAGATAAGAAAAAAAGGCGATTTATAAAGGTAAAAAGGTAAAAAAGTAAAGAGGTAAAAAGGTAAAAGGGTAAAAGGGTAAAGAGGGTAAAGAGGCGGACGCACGAACGTGCGTCCCTACACGTGGTTACCGGTATTGGAATAACACGTTTTACTTTTTTACCTCTTTACTTTTTTACCTCTTTACTTTTTTACCTCTTTACTTTTTTACCTTTAAAAATCGCCGTTTTACCTTTAAAGTGGGTATTCCTCAAAGGCATAGAGGACGGTGGAGAGGTAGCGCTCACCGGTATCGGGCAGCAGGACCACGACGCGCTTGCCCTCGTTCTCGGGACGGCGGGCAATGGTGGCGGCGGCAAAGGCGGCGGCTCCCGACGAGATGCCGACCAGCAGTCCCTCTTCGCGGGCCAGTTCACGCCCGGTGCGTATCGCATCGTCATTGTCTACATCCACTACCTCATCTATCACCGTGGCATCATAGGTCTTGGGCACAAATCCCGCACCGATACCCTGTATCTTGTGGGGGCCGGGCTTGCCGCCATTGAGCACGGGCGACGAGGCGGGCTCCACGGCCACAATGCGCACCTGCGGATTGAGTTCCTTGAGGCGGCGACCGATACCCGACACGGTGCCACCGGTACCGACACCCGCCACAAAGATGTCTATCGCGCCACCGGCCTGCTCCCACAACTCATTGCCCGTGGTCTCGTAATGTTTGCGCGGGTTGGCCGGATTCTCAAACTGCTGCAGGATGACGCTGCCGGGGATGGTGTCGCGCAACCGCTCGGCCTCTTTGATGGCTCCGGGCATGCCGTCCTTGCCATTGGTGAGCCGCACCTCAGCCCCATAGGCTTTGACCAGATTGCGCCGCTCCACACTCATGGTCTCCGGCATGGTGAGAATGAGTTTATATCCCTTGACCGCCGACACCAAGGCCAGTCCCACCCCCGTGTTGCCGCTGGTGGGCTCGATGATGGTGGCTCCGGGTTGCAGCACGCCCTTGGCCTCTGCATCCTCAATCATGGCCAGGGCAACGCGGTCCTTGACACTGCCGCCAGGATTAAACGATTCAATCTTGGCGATGATGGGAGTTCCCACGTCATGCAGTCGCGAATACTTGCCCAATTCGAGTAAGGGCGTGTTTCCGATAAGTTCGGTCAGTTTGCTTGCTATCATATTTTTGTTCGGTTGAGTGTTCGTTGATTTGTTGTTTCTCCTATACTGCTGCCAGTGCCTCATCGAGTGCCTCAATCAGGTCGTCCACATGCTCCGTGCCGATGCTCAGACGGATGGTTGAGGGATAGATATGCTGCTCCTCCAGTTCCTCGGGCGACAACTGCGAATGGGTGGTGGTGGCCGGATGGATGACCAGACTCTTCACGTCGGCCACATTGGCCAAGAGGGAGAAGATGCGCAAGTGGTCTATAAAGGCCCATGCCTCTGCCTGCCCTCCCTTGATCTCGAAGGTAAAGATGCTGCCGCCGCCATTGGGGAAGAGCTGGGTGTAGAGGGCATGGTCGGGATGTGAGGGCAGCGCCGGATGGTTGACCCTGGCCACCTTGGGATGCTTGGAAAGATAGTCCACGATGCGTGCGGTGTTGTAGGCATGGCGCTCCACCCGCAGGCTGAGCGTCTCCAATCCCTGCAAGAGTATCCACGCATTGAACGGACTGATGGCGGCACCGGTATCGCGCAGGATGACGGCACGGATGCGGGTGACATAGGCAGCCGCACCGGCTACATCGGCAAACACGGCTCCGTGGTAGGAGGGATCCGGTTGGGCGATGGAGGGATACTTGTCGGCATTGGCTTTCCAGTCGAAACGGCCAGCATCCACGATGACACCTCCGAGCGAACTGCCGTGGCCGCCAATAAACTTGGTGGCTGAGTGTACCACCACATCGGCACCGTGCTCTATGGGACGAATCAGATACGGCGTGCCAAACGTGTTGTCCACGATGACGATGGTGCGGTGGCGATGGGCAATCTCGCTGATGCGGTCGATATCGGTCACGCTCGCATTGGGATTGCCAAAAGTCTCTATCACCACAGCCTTGGTGTTATCCTGAAAAGCAGCCTCTACCTCATCGAAGTTTGAAGGGTCTACGATCGTGGCCGTCACCCCCTGTGTGGTGAGCGTATGCGCAATCAGGTTATAGGTACCGCCATAGAGATTGTTGGCCGCGATGATATGGTCGCCGTTACGCGCAATGTTCTGGAGCGCATAGGTCACGGCAGCGGCACCCGAGGCCACAGCCAGTCCGGCCACTCCGCCCTCCAGCGCAGCCACGCGGTCCTCAAACACGCCTTGGGTGGAGTTGGTAAGACGCCCGTAGATGTTGCCGGCATCGCGCAAGCCAAAACGGTCGGCTGCATGCTGCGAATTGCGGAACACGTAAGAGGTAGTCTGGTAGATGGGTACGGCGCGTGCGTCGGTGGCAGGGTCGGCCTGCTCTTGTCCTACATGCAACTGAAGGGTCTCGAAACGGTACTTCTTTTCACTCATAATAGTTTTCCTTTCCTTTGGTTTTGGCTCGTCTGTGGACCTTAATGAGAGGGCAGACTTGCGCGGTTGATACATTTATTGATACTCACAGTGGCAAAGGTACAGACTTTCCCCGACATACAAAATCGCATAGTAGGGTGATTTTGCATACCACGATTGTGGTAGATTCTCACTTTCCCCAAAAAATAATAACGACAACTGAGACAACTCAGACAACTTTACAAAGGAAAATGTTGTTTGAGTTGTCTCTGTTGTCGCCTCCATCATCATATAACGACAACCCAGACAACCTATACAACGAAAATGTTGTTTGAGTTGTCTCTGTTGTCG
>JBJEAU010000072.1:7699-11295 GCA_051869355.1 Prevotella sp.
GACAACCCAGACAACCTATACAACGAAAATGTTGTTTGAGTTGTCTCTGTTGTCGCCTCCATCATCATATAACGACAACCCAGACAACCTATACAACGAAAATGTTGTTTGAGTTGTCTCTGTTGTCGTTAAAAAAACAATTGTTGTCTATTACAAAAGCTAAATGCGGCATTTAGCCGGCTAAAGATGGCATTTAGACCTCGTAAACGCCACGTTTAGGAATGGGAAAGGTGCCAATACACCCAAAGGGCGTATTATTTTTCCCCATGGCGACCTCCTCTGCTGACCAACCAGACACCGGAGAAGACGAGGATGATGGCTATGCCCTGACTGAGGGTGAAGATACCCAGTCCGGTGAGGATGGAAACGGTGACGGAAACGATGGGCTGCACATAGTTGTAGACACTCACCACAGTGGGGCGCAGCACTTTCTGTCCCACCATCGTCAACAGATAACTGACAAAGGTGCCGAAAAACACCACATAGCCGGCTTCCACCCACGTCTGCATGCCCACAGCCTGCCAAGGGAGCGCACACAGATGGGGTGTGGACATCGGAAGGATGAGCAGGGAAGCCCATAGAAACATCCACTTGTTGACGGTGAAGACCGAATAACGGCGGATGAGCGGACTGAACAGGGCGAGATACAGGGCGAAAGACAACTGGGCCGCCATACAGAGCAGGTCGCCACGCAGGTCGCCCACACGGTCTGACGAGGCGGCGGCACTGGTGAGTATCAGGATGACGGCTCCGGCACAGCCCATCATCACGCCGCCCACCTTGCGGAGCGACAGAGGTTCGCGCAGAATAAAGAATGAGAGCACCATCGCAAAGATGGGCATGGAAGTGGTGACGATGCTGGCATTGATGGGCGATGTCAGACTCAGTCCGATGGTGTACATACACTGGTTGCAGACGATAGCCAACAGGGCGGCTACTCCCAACAGCAGTTTGTGGCGCAAGGGCACACGCTCGGCAGGCACAAAGAGCGAAGCCATCCAAAATAGGGCTGCTGCTCCGGCCACCCTGAAAGAGACGAGTGTCACCCCGTCGAGCCCGTGGGTCATGGCATGCTTGCCCACTGGTGCCATGAGTCCCCAAAACACTTCGGCCATGAGCATGCTCAAGTGCGCCTTGAGCAATTGGCGGTTATCCATTTTACCTTATTATTCGTTAAATTCGGATGCAAAGGTAATAAAAGATGGGGGAAACCGTGTACTCTCGCCCGTTTTTTTAGTAACTTTGCCATGACTAACCATACAAGTAACGATGCAGAAATTCGCAGACTATATCGAGCAGATAGAGATTGACTCGCTCTGGAGCGGGCAAAAGCATGTGATATGGAACCTTGACCGTAAGGTGAACGTGCTGAGCGGCATCAACGGCGTGGGCAAGAGCACCATCCTCAACAAGGTGGTGAAGGGATTGTCTGCAGGCGGCGAGTTCCCCAGCCACATGCTCAAAGGGGTACGTATCAAAGTGTTTCCCGAAGATGCCAAATGGATAAGGTACGACATCATCCGCTCGTTTGACCGCCCCCTCATCAATGCGGATATGATTGCCAAGATGGACCTGAGCTTGGTAACCGAACTCGACTGGCAACTCTTCCAGTTGCAGCGCAAGTACCTGGACTATCAGGTAAATATCGGCAACCGCATCATTCAGGCCCTGCAGTCGGGGTCACCCGACGCTGCCGCCGATGCACAGCGTATCAGCGAGCCCAAGAAGAGATTCCAGGATATCATCGACAAACTGTTTGCCGAGACGGGGAAGAAGATTGTGCGCACCGAAAACGAAATCTGCTTCACACAGATAGGCGAAAGACTGTTGCCCTACCAGCTGTCGAGTGGCGAAAAACAGCTGTTGGCCATCCTGCTCACTGTGCTGGTACAGGACAACAAGCCCTATGTGCTCTTCATGGACGAGCCCGAGGTGAGTATGCACGTAGACTGGCAGCAACAGCTGATAGACCTGATTCTGGAGCTGAATCCCTCGGTGCAGATTATCCTGACCACCCACAGCCCGGCCGTGATCATGAACGGCTGGATGGACAAAGTGACGGAGGTGTCGGACATCACGGTATAGGTATGGGAAAGCGTTTGCAGGAGAGTCTGTCGTCACAGTACTTCGAAGCGGCCAACAAGCTCAATTCGAAGACGGCCCGTCACCGCATCATGGCCTATGTGGAGAGCTACGACGATGTGTTTTTCTGGCGCTCGGTGCTCTCCGGACTGGAGACCCCACAGGTCTACTTCCAAGTGACGCTGCCCTCACGTTCCCAAAAACTGGAGCGGGGCAAGAAGGCGGTGCTGATGAACCTGCTGCAGGAGCGGGTGGGCGAAGACATGATAGCCTGTGTGGATGCAGACTACGACTATCTGATCCAGGGAGCCACCGCTACCTCGAAGACAATTCTCTCCAATCCCTATATCTTCCACACGTACGCCTACGCCATAGAGAATCTGCAATGCTATGCGCCCTCGCTGCACGACCTGTGCGTGGCCATCACACTCAATGACCATGTAATCTTCGACTTCGAGGAATACATGCGCCAATACTCGCAGGCCATCTTCCCGCTCTTTGTGTGGAGTATATGGCATTACAGGTCGCCCAACTACAACAAGTTTACCATTTCCAACTTCTTGACGGTCACAGAACTGGGCAATTTCTCCCTCGCCCATGCCAACGAACTGCTGCAGCGCCTGCGCCACAAGGTGGGCCGAAAGGTGGACATGCTGCAACGTCAGAACCCGACGGCACGACAGAGCTACCAAGCGGTAAAGGAAGACCTGAAACGGTTAGGGGTAACGGCCGACACCACCTATTTATATATACAGGGGCATCATCTGTTTGACAAGGTGGTGGTGCCTATCATGAACAAGGTGTGCAGCCAGCTGGTCAAGGAGCGCGAAGATGAGATAAGACGTGACAGCGTGCACGGTACGCAGCGCCGCAACGAACTGAGTTGTTACTCGCACAGCGTGACCGACATCACGATGATGCTCAAGAAGGGGACAGGCTACATCTTGTCAGAACCCTTCAAGCGCATACAGGCCGATATTGCTGATTTTCTGAACCAGAAATTCGGCAGCGACAAGACTCCTTCCTCCGACGAAACGGCAGGATAATCCACTGGAATATCCCCATAAGCAACGCGCCCTACTGCCTGTTCAGGTGCAGTAGGGCGCGCTCTGTTTGGCTCCTGCCCTATGGACGGGCAGAGGAGACGGACTTATACGTAGGTCTCGAGGAACTTGACGGTTCCCTCGACCTTCAGTGTCTGTGTGGTGGCAGGCACCAGCATGGTCTCGCCGGCATTGAGCGTGAGGGTGTTGCCCTCGCCGTCGGTCACAGTGCCCGAACCCTTCATGCCGATCAGGATGACGAAGCTGTCGAGCTCGCTGTAGTCGAGTGTCATAGGCTCGTCGAGGTCGTAGACCGCTGTGCTAAAGTAAGGACAGTTGACGAGCGCGATGCCCTGGTTCTTCACCGGCACGTACTCGGTACGATAGTTGCTCTCCACCGTGTAGTTGATACACTCGGCAGCCTCCTTGGTGTGCAGCTGGCGGTAGTTGCCGTCCTTGTCCTTGCGCTTG
>JBJEAU010000073.1:0-11005 GCA_051869355.1 Prevotella sp.
CCTTGTAGATATACGCCCTGCCAAGCACAGACGTGATATGCTTGCTGAGCAGGGAATAACCCACCACCTTGCCCTTGATATTTAGGAAAGCTTCCATTCATCTGCACATTGCAGCAGTTATAGGGATGTCGTACCTTTGTCCCCACATGCTGTCAGCAGGATGATAAATGTGATAAGGTATAGACGGCTGCCTCCAAAAAATGCAGCACGAAAAGCACAATATCTTCCCCCAATGTTGGGGGAAATGGATTTTTTGCACTATCTTTGCATCGTCTGGGGGATGGGGCGCGTGCCTCTGCCTGTAGAGGCTGGCGACATGCTCCTTCCCACGATGATGCAGACCTCTGACAGGAGGGAGGAATATCTGGAATGGAGAAAAAGAAAGCTACTCTGGAACTGGGCACCAAGCCCGTGGGACGCCTGCTGGCGCAGTATGCGCTGCCCGCCATCGTGGCGATGACAGCCTCGTCGCTCTATAACATGGTGGACAGCATCTTTATAGGTCAGGGCGTGGGCGCACTGGCCATATCGGGACTGGCGGTGACGTTCCCGTTTATGAACCTCTCGGCGGCCTTCGGGGCCGGCGTGGGGGTGGGCTCGTCGTCGTATCTCTCGGTGAAGCTGGGACAGAGAGACTATGCCACCGCCCAGCGCATATTGGGCAACAACGTGACGCTCAATATCCTTATCGGAATCGTGTTCTCGGTGGTGTCTTTGGTGTTTCTCGACCCGATTCTCTACTTCTTCGGGGCGAGCGACCAGACGATTCCCTATGCCCGGGAATATATGATCGTGATACTTCTGGGCAATGTCATCACGCATCTCTACTTTGGCATGAACGCGGTGCTGCGCGCTGCCAGCAAGCCGCGGCAGGCGATGTACACCACCATCTTCACGGTGGTGCTCAACTCGGTGCTCGACCCCCTCTTTATCTATACCTTCGATATGGGCATACAGGGGGCGGCCTTTGCCACCATCCTCTCGCAGGCGGTGGCGCTGATGTGGCAGATAAGACTCTTCAGCGACCGCGGCGAACTGCTGCACCTGCGCAGGGGCATCTACCGGCCCGAGGCGGCCATCATCAAGAACATCCTGGCCATCGGTGTGTCGCCGTTTGCGATGAACGCCACGGCCTGCCTGGTGTCTATCTTCGTGAACCAGCGACTGTTGGAATACGGAGGCGACTTGGCGGTGGGAGCCTATGGCATCGCCAACCGCGTGGCCTTCATCTTCATCATGATCAACATGGGTGTGAACCAGGGCATGCAGCCCATAGCAGGCTACAACTATGGCGCACAGAAGTTTGACCGGCTGATGCGGGTGCTCACGCTGGCGATGATAGCGGGCACGTGTGTCACCACCACAGGATTTGTGGTGGCTGAGTTTGCGCCCCATTTCTGCGTACGTCTCTTCACATCAGATGCCACGCTGGCGCGAATGTCGGTAGACGGTATCCGTATCATGATGGCGGCCATGCCCATCGTGGGGTACCAGATGGTGGTGACCAACTTTTTCCAAAGTATCGGCAAGGCCAAGATCAGCATCTTCTTGTCGCTCTCACGCCAACTGCTCTTCCTGTTGCCGTTGCTGGCCGTCATGCCACCGCTGATGGGCGTGAGGGGAGTGTGGATAGCCATGCCCCTGTCGGATACGGCATCGGCCCTTTTTGCCATGTTCATGATGGTAAGGTATATGAGAATGTTTAAACGCCAACATAAAGCAATGACCGCCAATGGAGACTACAGATAAGATCATCATCTGCGTGGGCCGACAGATAGGGAGCGGCGGGCACGACATAGCCCAACTGCTTGCCAAGATGTTTGGCTGCCGATTGTACGACCGCGAGCTGCTCAATCTGGCTGCCCGCGAAAGCGGATTCTGCGAGAAGTTTTTCGAACAAAACGATGAGCACAAGGGATTCTTCCGGTCGGTACTGCAGCTGCACACATCGTTTGCGGACAACGGCTTCTATCGCAACGACTTCTCGCAGGACAGCCTGTACCAGTGGCAGTGCGATGCCATCCGCAAGGCAGCGGAGGAGGGCAACTGCGTCTTCGTAGGCCGCACGGCCGACTATGTGCTGCGTAACCACCGGTGCGTGACCAGCGTGTTTATCACCGCCGACAAAGACCAGCGCATACAGCGGGTGTGCCAGCGCCGACAGATAGACCGGGCACACGCTCGCAAGTTTATCGCCGAGGAGGATGCCCACCGGGCTGCCTACTACAACTACTACACGGGCAAGAAGTGGGGGCACAGCGAGAGCTACGATGTGTGCATCAACTCGAGCCTGATGGGGATAGAGGAGACGGCCAGCATCATCGCCCGCATCATCTGCCAGCGATACGGATGGGACGTAAATCAGATCAAGGTATGACCAAGAGGATAGGCATCATCAGCGACACCCACGGCTGCTGGGACAAGCTATACGAGACATATCTCGGCGAATGCGACGAGATATGGCACGCGGGAGACATCGGCACGATGGAGGTGGCCGACAGGTTTGAGGCCATGTGCCCTGTCTTCAGGGCCGTGTGCGGCAACTGCGACGGCTACGACCTGCGGGCACGCTACCCGGAGCTGCTGCGGTTCAGGTGCGAGGAGGCCGATGTGCTGCTCAAACACATCGGGGGCTATCCGGGACACTACGACCCGTCGGTGAGGGACAAGCTCTACTATGCGCCGCCCCATCTCTTTGTGGCCGGGCACTCGCATATACTCAAGGTGCAGTATGACAAGACGCTCCAGATGCTCCACATCAATCCCGGTGCAGCAGGCATGCAGGGATGGCACAGGGACCGCACAATCGTCAGACTGACTGTAGAGGGCAATCGATTCAGCGATTGCGAAGTGATCACATTAAACCATCATCACAACAACATAGCATTATGAAAACTTATTTAGTAACAGGAGCAGCCGGCTTCATCGGCGCGAACTACGTGAAATACTTGTTGTACAAGAAATACGCCAACGACGATATACGCATCGTGATTCTCGATGCCCTTACCTACGCCGGTAACCTGGGCACCATCAAGGATGATATCGACGACAGACGGTGCATCTTCGTCAAGGGCGACATCCGCGACCGCGCATTGGCCGACCGCTTGTTCGAAGAATATGATATAGACTATGTGGTCAACTTTGCCGCCGAAAGCCACGTAGACCGCTCCATCGAGGATCCGCAGCTCTTCCTGAGCGTCAACATCCTCGGCACGCAGAATCTGCTCGACGCGGCTCGCAGGGCGTGGGTTACGGGCAAGGACGAGCAGGGCTACCCGGCATGGAAACCCGGCAAGCGCTATCACCAGGTGTCGACCGACGAGGTGTACGGGTCGCTCGGCGCCGAGGGATTCTTCACCGAGCAGACACCGCTGTGCCCGCACAGTCCGTACTCGGCATCGAAGACATCGGCAGACATGATTGTCATGGCTTATCGTGATACCTATCACATGCCTGTCTCCATCACCCGGTGCTCCAACAACTATGGACCTTACCACTTTCCAGAAAAACTGATACCGCTTATCATCAACAACATTCTGGAAGGCAAGTCGCTGCCTGTCTACGGCGAGGGCACCAACGTGCGCGACTGGCTCTATGTGGAGGACCACTGCAAGGCAATAGACCTGGTGGTACGCGAAGGGCGTGAGGGCGAGGTGTACAATGTGGGCGGCCACAACGAGATGCGCAACATAGACATCGTGCACCTGATCATCAAGACCATCCACGACATGATGGAAGCCGACAAAGACCTGCGGCAGGTGCTCCGCAAACGTGAGACGGACGACAACATCGGCGAGCTGCGTATAGACTGGATCAACGACAGTCTCATCACCCATGTGGCCGACAGACTGGGGCACGACCAGCGCTACGCCATAGACCCCACCAAGATCAAGGAGGAACTGGGGTGGTACCCGGAAACACGATTTGCCGATGGCATCGTGAAGACCATACGGTGGAATCTGGAAAACCAGGAATGGATCAAAGAGGTGACATCGGGTGACTACCAGAAGTATTATGAAATGATGTACGGAAACAGAGGATAAAGTGATACCCTATCAAGATATGAAAAAAATCATGCTTTTAGGCTCAGGAGAACTGGGCAAGGAGTTTGTGATAGCCGCCAAGAGAGCCGGCCTGTATGTAATCGCGTGCGACCGCTACGACAATGCGCCTGCCATGCAGGTGGCCGATGAGCGGGAAATCTTCAGCATGCTCGACGGCGACGCGCTGGAAGCGGTGGTGCGCAAGCATCAGCCAGACATCATCGTGCCGGAGATTGAGGCTATCCGCACCGAACGGCTCTTCGACTTTGAGCAACAGGGCATACAGGTGGTGCCAAGTGCCAAGGCGGTGAACTATACCATGAACCGTCGCGCCATACGTGACCTCGCTTCGCGTGAACTGGGACTGCGCACGGCACGCTATTTCTATGCCAAGACTTTTGAGGAGTTTAAGACTGCCGCCGACAGCATAGGATTCCCCTGTGTGGTAAAGCCACTGATGTCGTCGAGCGGCCACGGCCAGAGCTATGTACACAATGACGACGAGCTGGAGCAGGCCTTCCGCGATGCCATGGAGGGCAGCCGTGGGGATGTCAAGGAGGTCATCATCGAGGAATTCATCGACTTCGAGAGCGAATTCACCCTGCTTACAGTCACCCAGCAGCACGGCCCTACCCTCTTCTGTCCTCCTATCGGACATGTGCAGAAGGGTGGAGACTACCGTGAGAGCTGGCAGCCCTACCAGATAGCTCCAGAGGCGCTGCGCCAAGCTGAGCACATGGCAGACGAGGTGACGCGCGCACTGACGGGCTATGGCATTTGGGGCGTGGAATTCTTCCTTACCAAGCAGGGTGAGGTGATATTCTCAGAACTGTCGCCGCGTCCACACGATACGGGCATGGTGACACTGGGACACACCACCAACCTCAGCGAGTTTGAACTGCATCTGCGCGCCATCATGGGATGGCCTATCCCCGCCATTCATTTGGAACATGCCGGATGCTCAGCTGTCATCCTGTCGCCCAGCGAAAGCCATGAGCCACTGGACTACCAGCTTGGCGAAGCCTTGAGCGAGGACCGCACACGCATCCGCATCTTTGGCAAGCCCGAGGCCCACGTCGGCCGCCGTATGGGCGTAACGCTCTGCTACGGTGAGCTAAACGATGACCTGAATGCCCTGCGCGACAAAGCCAAACGGCTGGCTGCCACCGTACTGGGCACCGACCCGTATATGAAGAAGTAAACCCATCATCCCCTTGTTTCCTATATCATCATAGCAGGAAGCAAGGGGAAACCGATAAGAGAAAGATATGGAACCCAGCAAGGAAATCACTCCCCTCACTAACCACAACAAGGAGCACGGTGAGCCTATCTTCTCTCTCTCCAAAATCACCGATTCCCGCGGCAACCTCACGGTAGCTGAGCAATGGAAAGATGTGCCCTTTGCCATCAAAAGGGTTTACTGGACCTATGACATCCCTGCTGGAGAAAGCAGAGGCGGGCATGCACACAAGCATTGTCGGGAATTTATCGTCGCTGTGAGTGGTTCCTTTTCCGTCACCCTTGACAACGGAAAGGAGCAGCACACCTATCTACTCAACCATCCTTACCAGGGATTGTTCGTAGACCGGGGCATCTGGCGTACGCTCGATGATTTCTCCTCGGGTGCCGTCTGTCTTGTATTGGCAGAAGACGAGTTTGACGAAAACGACTATATCTATGACTATCATGAGTTTGAGGAGTACGTACAATGTTTGAGATAAGACGATACCAAGCTGCCGACCAACCCCTGTGGGACGACTATGTGAGCAAGGCACGTAATGCCACGTTTCTCTTTTATCGTGCCTATATGGATTATCATGCCGACCGTTTTGACGACCATTCTCTCCTATTCTATAAAGGCAAAAGACTCTATGCGCTGCTGCCTGCACACAAGAGGGGGCAGACATTGTACTCTCATTACGGGCTGACATACGGCGGACTGATTATGGACATCCATGTCACCATCGCCAATACATGTACGCTCTTCAAAGAACTGAATGTCTATCTCAAATCCAACGGCTTTGAGCAAGTCGTTTACCGTCCCATCCCTTGGATTTACCATCGCCATCCCTCAGAAGAAGACCTCTATGCGATATTCTGGAAGTGTGGCGCACGACTGAAATCGCGGAATATCGGAACCACCATTTTCGTACAGCAGCACTTGAAGTGGCGAAAAGACCACCTGCGTAGGCTAAAGAAAGCCTTGGCCAACGGGGTGACTGTGGAGAGAAACGGAAGTATCGCCGATTTCTGGGAAATTCTCACAGACAATCTGATGAAAAGATTCCAAGCCAAACCGGTGCACACCTTGCAAGAGATGCTGCTGCTCAAAAGCAGGTTTCCCGACAACATTATCCAATACAATGCTTACCGGGAGGGGCGCATTATCGGTGGACTGACTTTCTATATTACCCCACAGGTGATTCATGGCCAATACAGCGCCACCAATGATGAGGGGAAAAACTATGGAGCTATGGAAGCCATCTACGAGCAAGTGCTCAACCACGACTATCGCGACGTGGCGTATCTCGATTTTGGCAGTTCCACCGAGCAACAAGGTGCATGGCTCAATGAAGGACTCATCGCACATAAGGAAGGCTACGGCGGCCGTGGGGTAGTTTACGACACTTACGAATGGGACTTATGATTGACTATCTGAACTTGCAAGCCATTAACAACCAACATATTACGGAGATTAAACAAGCCGTGGATGAGGTGGTGAAGAGTGGCTGGTACCTGCGTGGAGAGGCCACACAGCGATTTGAGCAGCACTATGCCCAGTACATCGGAAGCAGGCACTGTATCGGATGCGGCAATGGGCTCGATGCGCTGACTCTCATTCTGAGAGCCTATATGGCGATGGGCAGACTGCATGAAGGCGACGAGGTGATTGTCCCAGCCAACACATATATCGCCAGCATCCTCTCTATCACCGAGAATCGGCTCAAGCCCATCTTGGTGGAGCCCGATTTGCACTCCTTGCAGATAGACGACAGCCTCATCGAATCAGCTATCACACCAAAGACACGCGCCCTGATGATTGTCCATCTCTATGGACGCTGTGCCTACACCGAAACCATCGCACGTCTGTGCCAAAAATACCGTCTGTTGCTCATCGAAGACAACGCCCAAGCCCACGGATGCCGATATGGCGACCATCGTACGGGGGCGCTGGGCGATGCAGCCGCCCACTCTTTCTATCCCGGGAAAAACTTGGGAGCACTGGGCGATGCCGGAGCTGTGACCACCGATGATGACGAACTGGCCGAAACCGTGCGCACGTTGGGCAACTACGGAAGCCAAACAAAATATCTGTTTGAATATAAAGGGAAAAACAGCCGCATGGACGAAATCCAGGCGGCCGTATTGGATGTAAAACTCAAATACTTGGATGCTGAAAACAAGCAGCGCAAACAGATAGCCGAATACTATCTTTCGCACATCCATCATCCGCTCGTCACGCTGCCCACCGCAGCAGACAGGGATAGTGTGTGGCATATCTTTCCCATCCTGTGCGAGCATCGGGACCGTCTGCAGCAACACCTTGCCCAAACGGGCATAGAGACACTGGTGCATTATCCCATATCGCCTCACCGGCAACCGTGCTATGCGGAGTGGCAGCATCTATCACTGCCCGTGACCGAGACCATCCACCGCACGGAACTCAGCCTGCCCTGCCATCCCTGCCTCAGCGCCGAAGCATGTGCAGAAGTGGCCGAAGCCGTCAACAGCTATTGTCCATCAAACGGGAAAAGGCCGTAGAGTTCGGCATCAATAGTATCGGTGATTTTCTTGAAGTCATCGATGTTGCTCTCAAACTTCAGCGTGTCGCCATCCACAATCATCAGCCGCCCCTTGTAGCCGGCAATCCACTCTTCGTAACGCTTGTTCAGGCCCTGCAAATAATCTATGCGGATAGATTTCTCAAAATCCCTGCCCCGCTTCTGGATATGCGCCACCAGATTGGGGATGGATGACCGGATGTAAATCATCAAGTCCGGCAACTTGACAAGCGACATCATCAGGTCAAACAGATCTGTATAGTTGTCGAAATCGCGGTCGCTCATCATTCCCATGTCATGCAGATTGGGCGCAAAGATACGGGCATCCTCAAAGATAGTGCGGTCCTGCACCACCGTTTCGGCACTTTTGGCAATCTCGACCACATCCCGGAACCGCTTGTTGAGGAAATAGATTTGCAGATTAAACGCCCACCGCTCCATATCGGCATAGTAGTCGGCCAGATAAGGATTATTGTCCACTGGTTCAAAGTGCGGATGCCAGCCGTAACGCTTGGCGAGCATCTTGGTCAGCGTAGTCTTGCCGCTGCCTATATTACCTGCTATCGCTATGTGCATATCTTTTTTACATTTTACTTATCATCCATTATCGCCATACGTCTCAAGGAGCAAAGGGCAATGCCCCCAATCCCAACGCCGTGTCTATCTGGTCCACCATCTCGGCGAAACATGACGGATTGTGCTCAAAATCCCGCTCGTCTACATCTATCACCAGCACTTTCCCTCCATACTTATGAAAGATGAAATCCTCATAACGGTCATTCAGATTGGTAAGGTATTCTATCTGCATGGACTGCTCACAACTGCGTCCGCGTCGCTGGATATTGGCCACAAGATGCGGAACCGAAGCCCGAAGATACACCATCAGATCGGGATAGTGTACTACTGACATCATAGACTCAAACAGTTCCATATAGGTGGTATAATCGCGCTCCGACAGATTGCCCATCGCGCGGTTAGTAGCCGTAAACACGTACACCCCTTCGTAGATGGAACGGTCCTGCACCACCGTCTCGGTGCTCCGACGAATGTCTAACAGGTCGCGGAAACGCTGCCGGAGAAAGAAAACCTCGAGATTGAACGACCATCGGGCGATATCCTTGTAATAATCGTCCAAATACGGATTGTAGTCCACGGCCTCAAACCGCGGTGTCCAGCCATAATGCTTGGCCAACATCCTTGTGAGCGTGGTCTTTCCACTGCCTATATTGCCTGCTATCGCTATGTGCACCTTGCTGTCGTTGGTTGTTTAGGCTGCAAAGTTAACCAAATTATGGCTAAATCCCTATCCCCCACTCCTTATTTTTTTAGTTTTTCCATCTGCGTTCGCCGATTAATGGCTACCTTTGCATACAGATACATCAAACAAAAAACAACATAAAACTATGACACCTACCGAATTAAGAAACAGCATGCTGGCAGAGAAACTCATCACACAGCTGCAGCGTCGGCACTACGATGCCTACTACTGCCCAGACCGCCAATCGCTGCTCGAAAAGATAGCCCAACTTATCCCCGAGGGGAGTTCTGTGGCATGGGGCGGCTCCATGTCTATCCGCGATACGGGTATCACCAAGATGCTCAAGGAAGGAAACTACGAGGTCTATGACCGCGAAGACGTGACCACTGCCGAAGATAAGCGCCGCATGTATCTCAAGGCATTCGACTGCCAATATTACCTGGCAAGTGTCAATGCCATGAGCGAGGACGGACAGATGGTGAATATCGACGGCAACGGCAACCGTGTGGCCGCCATCACATGGGGACCGGAACACGTCATCCTGGTAGTGGGCCTCAACAAGGTCTGTCAAGATCTCGATGCGGCCATCAAGCGCGCACGATCTACGGCCGCCCCCGTCAACATGGCACGCTTCCAGTTGCCTACACCTTGCCAGACAGACGGCACTTGCCACAACTGTATGTCGCCCGACTCCATCTGTAACTACATCTCCATCCAGCGAATGAGCCATCCTGCTCACCGCCACATTGTAGTACTCGTCGGCGAGAGTCTGGGATATTGATTTTCACACAGCGGTCACATCCGTCAGGCTCTGTGGCCGCCTAACAATTTTGCTATCATTACGTTTACGGGTCCTAATCATGGCAATTGGCGCGCCAATTGCCATGATTAGGACCCGTAAACGTAGCATTCCGCCGTACAAAAGAATGATATGGAATTATTCTATGACCTTGTTGGCCTTTCCCCCAATATGCTCGAGGATATAGTCCCGACACTCCTCCATCAACCATTTGGGCGTACTGGTAGCGCCACAGATTCCTACCGTCTGCACACCGCGTGTCCAGTCCATATCAATCTCCTCTGCACGCTCAATACGGTGACTATTGGCGTTCACACGCAGGCACTCATTGAAGAGCACCTTTCCGTTAGAACTCTTATGGCCGCTGACAAAGAGGATAAGATCGTGCCGGGCGGCAAAGTTGGCGATATTAGGCATGCGGTTGGCCACCTGCCGACAGATGGTGTCGAAACTTTTGAAGGTGGCATGAGGCGATATGTGGCACTGGATGTAGTCGATGATGGCATGAAAACCGTCGAGCGATTTGGTAGTCTGTGAGTAGAGGTAGATATCACGGTCGAAATCGAGTTTGCCCACATCTTCCAGATTCTCCACTACGATGGCCGCCCCGCGCGTCTGTCCCACCAAGCCGAGCACTTCGGCGTGTCCCGTCTTCCCGAAGATGACAATCTGCGCTTCGGGATTATCCGTAAACTGCTTGTTGATGCGCCGCTGCAACTGAAGCACCACAGGACAGGTGGCATCGATGACATCAATGTGGTTTTGGCGTGCCATTTCGTAGGTTTCTGGCGGCTCACCATGGGCACGGAGCAACACCTTAGCATCACAGAGATGTTGCAGTTGGTCATGGTTAATCGTTTCCAAACCATGCGCATGCAGTCGCTCCACCTCCATACCGTTGTGCACAATGTCACCCAAACAATAGAGTGGTTCACCCTTGGCCAACTCCTCTTCCGCTTTTCTGATGGCGGTGGTCACGCCGAAGCAGAATCCACTGCCGCTGTCTATCTCTATCTGTATCAATTCACTATTCACTCTTTACCCTTTTACCTTTTACCCATTTACCTTTAATCGAGTAGGAGGTAAACGCTAATCGTAGGCGTTTATCTCCTACTTTCACGTT